>CAYZYB010000714.1:0-3541 GCA_964481505.1 uncultured Planctomycetaceae bacterium
GATCGGATCCATATTGACGGTAGGTTTTCGATGGAAGACCTACCGTTTTTGCTGCGCTATTTTCTAACTCCGCATCCTTCCATGCCTGGTTTCGGCCCGTTGCCTGCGTGTTTCGCGGCTGCTGAACCGGAAATTCGGTGTGAAATCCCCATCACCCTGATGAGATTTTACGTACGAATGAGCTACCACCTTGCTGCCCAATTCACGACGTTCTTCGATTAGATGCGCCGGGAAAACGAATGTCTGACGCATCAAAGCCGAAAATCGTCGCTGTCATGCCTGCGTACAACGCTGCGGCTACGCTTGAGAAAACGGTTCGTGATATTCCCGACGGTGGCGTCGACGAGATCATTCTTGTTGACGACTGCAGCAGTGATGACACTGTTGAGAAGGCTGAGGCTCTTGGGCTGACGGTTATACGTCACGAAAAAAACACAGGCTACGGCGGCAATCAGAAAACGTGCTACACCCGTGCTTTGGAACTGGGCGCTGACATCGTTGTGATGATTCATCCCGACTATCAGTATGACAGTCGCGTGATCCCGCTGGCGGCAGAACTGATTCGGCTGGGTAACTGCGACGTCATTATGGGCTCCCGCATCCGTTCGCGAGCGGAAGCTCTGGAAGGTGGCATGCCGGTTTGGAAGTACATTGCCAACCGATTTCTGACGGCCGTGGAGAATATTACTTTGGGGCAGAATCTGGGAGACTTCCACAGCGGCTTTCGTGCGTATCGGCGGGAGGTTCTGGACACGATTTCCTGGCGAACGAATTCCGACGATTTCATTTTTGATACTCAGTTTCTGGCACAGTCTGTGGACGCTGGTTTTCGTCTGGCCGATATTCCGGTTCCCGTGCGTTACTTCGCCGAAGCTTCGAGTATTAATTTTCGGCGAAGCACGCGATATGGACTATTAACTTTGTGGGTCATGTTTCAGTTCTTGCTGAACCGTATCGGCATCTACAAGGCGAAGATCTTTCACCGCGATCAAAATGTTGCATCGGTGGACGACAAGTCCTCGTGACATGAGTATTCTGCGGGTATGAAGAAGTACATCGCAGAAGCTATCGGAACGTTTTGTCTCGTCTTCGCGGGCACTGGAGCCATCGTCGTTAATGACGTCAGTGGGGGCGCGATCACTCACGTCGGTATCGCGATCACATTCGGCCTTGTCGTGATGGCGATGATACATGCCATCGGAGACGTTTCCGGATGCCATATCAATCCGGCGGTAACAATTGCATTCTGGGCAGCTCGGCGGTTCGAAGCGAAGTGTGTGCTGCCGTTTATCGCATGGCAATTTGCCGGAGCGTTGTTGGCCAGTGTTCTGTTACGAGTGATGTTTCCTGATCATGCGACTCTTGGCGCTACCGTACCAACCGGGCCGTGGATGCAGTCCTTCATTTTGGAAGGCGTGCTTACTTTCATGCTGATGTTTGTGATTTTGAATGTCTCCACAGGCGCGAAGGAGAAGGGGATTACGGCTGCTATTGCTATCGGGGGCGTTGTGGGCTTTGAAGCGATGTTCGCGGGGCCAATCTGTGGAGCTTCTATGAACCCGATGCGTTCGATCGCTCCGGCCATCGTGAGTGGTCAACTTCAGCATCTCTGGCTGTATATTGCAGCACCAACGATTGGTGCCCTGCTGGCGGTTCCTGCATGCATTTGCGTGCAGCCCGCTGGATGCTGCTCCGGCTCACCGCAGACAGACGTTTGTGGCTGATTTTCTGGTGAGCGACTTTTGTTCAGAGTCCCTGTTTCGGACCGTCCGGCGTAGTTTTCATCGCGGATTTCTGATGGCCAATCGAAACGCCGGTCTGATTCGGAGGTCGGCCGTTCGTTAATGCGTTCGTTAATGCGTTCGTTAGTGCGTTCGTTAGTGCGTTCGTTAGTGCGTTCGTTAGTGCGTTCGTTAATGCGTTCGTTAATGCGTTCGTTAATGCGGGCGATTCGGTGATGCACCACGCCGCTTTTGGCGAATTCCCGACTCTCATTACCGCACGGGGAGTACCAGGTTCCGGCACTGTCGTGCTATCCGTACGCACCGACGCCGATGCGAGGTTGTTCTTTGTGCGGCATACTCGCCCAGCCAAACCTGCTTTCTTTGCCGTTGAGTGCAAATCGAATGGTGCCCTCGACTCCCCTTTCCGGGGATTGTCGGATTCATCTGCTCAAAGTCCGATTTTGTGAGGAATTTGAACTTTTTGTAAGTCACTTATTGGTAGGTGGTTATGTTGATTTCAGGCTTGCTTTCCGGAGTGTTTTGGATGTCTTTGCGTGGCGCAATCCCGGAAGACTAGTAGAGGGCCTGAATTTTCTCGACGCATGCCGAGTCACTTGAGAAGTCTCGGTGCACAGAAAAACAGATCCTGTACATATGTGTACCTCCTAAGAACAGCCGGAAAGACCAGAACAAATGAAGAAGTCATCCTTACGAACTCGTGGATTCACGTTGATCGAATTGCTTGTTGTGATTGCGATCATTGCCATTTTGATTGCTTTGCTGCTGCCAGCCGTGCAGCAGGCTCGCGAAGCAGCCAGACGTACGCAATGCAAAAACAATCTGAAGCAGATTGGCATTGCGATTCACAACTATCACGATATCTACAAGATGTTTCCTCAGGCAGGCATGTATAGCTTTCGAAACCCAACCTTTGGGCCATTCAACTCTGATCAGTGGGGGTGGGGAGCGGCGATCCTGCCATTCATCGAGCAAGCGCCGTTGTATGAAAGCCTGAACGTTGGTGAATTGCCATTTGACGACGCTCTACTGGTCCCTGCTGAACTGGAATTACTGCAGACATCCATTGCGGGTTACTTGTGTCCCAGCGATGCTGGTGTGGAATTGGTTAACGAAGATCGACCGATCGATGTCGGTGGAACTGATTTTGCTGTCGGCACATCCAACTACGTAGGCAATTACGGCAACAAGACCGTCGCAGGAGCGCAGGACGGAACAATGTTCGCCCAGAAGAACATTCGCATCCGGGACATCACAGACGGGACAAGCAACACACTGCTTGTTGGCGAACGTGCCAGCGGTGATGTGACGAACTCCGGCAATGGAGACGGCGGCGCAGCCATGTGGGCAGGCACGGGGTTTCGCAACTTTTCCTCTGCGGGTCCAGCTGACGACGGTGCTGGTCTTGTTGGTGGGACGTTCAACGACATGAACACGGGGTTTAACGCACAATTCAATATCTTCAGACCAAATCACAGCTTTACAAGCCGACATACCGGCGGAGCACAGTTCACGATGTGTGACGGATCCGTTCGCTTTATCAGTGAGAACATCAATTCGAGCCTCACCATTGGCCCTGCACCGGGCGGAGGAATTGAATTTTCAAACTTTGGTGTCTACCAAAATCTTGGCGGAAGGGACGACGGCGCGGTCATCGGAGAATTCTAACGGACCAGCAGCGTGTCCGGGGTCCGTAGCGAAGCTCGTCAAGAGCTCCGGCCGATCTTAAAAGCAGGTCCGAAAGTGTTGTCTACTTTCGCTACGATCAGGTTCCTCTCCAACGCGTTTTGAGTTTGGGC
>CAYZYB010000715.1:0-3532 GCA_964481505.1 uncultured Planctomycetaceae bacterium
ATTCGCGTCTGCTCGAATGTAATCAACCACGGCCTGGACGTCTTCGGTTTCGGAATCCGTTATCCAGGGCGTTGGCTTGTATTCCGGATTGAAGTCACTGTCGCCCTGGTTGCGAAAATCAAACCCAAGCAGCACGAAGCCTTCATCAAGAAGAGCCTGGCAATACAACGGAGCGGCCCAGCGGCTGCCATTGAATTCCGGGCAGAAAATGATCACACCGCGGCTCGAACCAGTGGGGGAGTACAGACAAGCGGCAAGTTCCTGTCCGTCTGCGACTGGAATCTGAAACGTGAGCTCTAAATCAGGTTCGCCAGGTTCAACAACGGCGAACAGTGGCACGTTTTCAATAAGATTTGAAATACGGCCCGACACAATTCGTCGGTAGACGAAATCACTGATCAGCAAAGTGCCGAGGACAGCTGCCGTAATCCAAAAGACCATCACGAACGAGTATCCTGTTCAAACCAAATTATGATCGAGCCCCGGAATGTCGAGAAATGAAGTGCAGTCTGGCGACCGCTGACACAATGACGAACACCATTCCCTTTCGGTCAGGTTTTATGCCACGTATCTTGAAATGATCAGCGAAACATTTTGGCCACCAAAGCCAAAGCTGTTCGAAAGGCACGCGTTCGCCTGCACTTCGCGCGGCTGATTCGGCAAATAGTCCAGATCACAATCCGGATCCGGCGTCGCGTAGTTCATTGTTGGCGGCAGCACTCCATCTCGCATCGCCAGCAAACAGGTAATCGCTTCAACACTGCCAGCGGCTGCAATTAGGTGTCCCATCATGCTCTTGATGCTGGACACCGGCGTTTTCCAGGCGTGTTCGCCGAGGCCACCTTTGATCGCCATGGTCTCTACCTGGTCGTTCACCTTGGTACTGGTGCCGTGAGCGTTGACGTAACCGATTTCTTCCGGATTGATTTCGGCGTCCTTGAGTGCCATCTTGATACACGCAATTGCTCCACGACCTTCCGGATGAATGTCGGTGATGCGATAGGCGTCAGCGGTTGAGCCGTAGCCCTTGATTTCACCATAAATTTCAGCGCCGCGCGCTTTCGCGTGTTCGAGGTCTTCCAGGATGACCATCCCGGCACCTTCGCCGATGACAAATCCGTCGCGATTGAGGTCGAATGGTCGCGACGCGCCGGTTGGGTCGTCGTTGTGTTCTGAAAGAGCTGTCAGCAGGTTGAAGCCTGTGATTCCAAACGGATGAATCATGCTGTGAGCACCACCGGAAAGCATGATGTCTGCATCACCTCGCCGAATGATTTCAGTCGCTTCACCGATTGCCTGACTGGAAGCTGCACAAGCGGTCAGGCAGTTGAAGTTTGGTCCCTGAGCGTTGAACTGACTGGCCAGGTGAGCGGCCGGCATGTTCGGTTCAAGTTCCAGTTCGAACCGTGGATTCATCGATGCCATGAAGTCTTTGGTAAACTTCTGAAGGTCGACTTCGCCATCGTTGTTTGATCCTGCCACCAGCGACATGAACTGCATAAAGTCCTGCTGGCCTTCACCCGCGCCAAGATAGACTCCGAAACGTGTCGGATCGAAGCTGGCGACGTCCTTGATACCCGAATGCTCAACAGCCTGCGACGCCGCACCAATGGCGAATCGGATATTGCGACCCGCATCAGCAAAGTGCGATGGGTCTTCGACATACGATTCGAAATCGTAGTCTTTTACTTCAGCAGCAAATCGCGTCGGAAATTTCGCAGCGTCGAAGTGGGTAATCGGACCCACGCCACTGCGCACGTCTTTCATGCTCTGCCACGCTTCTTCAATGCCGTTTCCCAGCGGTGTGACACAGCCAAGTCCGGTAACAACGACTCGACGTTTCATGATTCTTCTCTTCAGTTAGTGAATTTGGTCGGCCAGGCGTTTCTGCAGCCGGAAACACTGCCGTGGTAGCTGACATCGAAAGGAAATAACCCCTTACAGCGGAAGCTGAGGAATTCTTCGTGCGGCACTAGATTTCTCCGGTACCGGCTTTGCCTACTTCCATAATGTCCATAAGGTTCATGCGGAATACAAAGTTCTTCTGATCGATCCGACTTAACTGTGGATCATCTGAAGAAAGATGAGCGAACATAATTTCGCCATCCGCTACCAAGCGGTCTCCTACCTTAGCTGTTACAGAAACAGACCCGCCTGCTTCCCCGGAATTCTCCAGCACGGCATGGTAGATCAATTGATCTCCCGGACACCCCCAGCTGTGAAATTCCATCTTGGGAACTTTGGCCAGAATCACGTTGTATTCGAAGTCGTTCTTTTCACCCAGCAGAATTCCGCCCGTCTGAGCCATGCCTTCAATCATCAATGACGCGGGCATCACTGGAAAGCCGGGAAAATGATCGTGCAGATGTTCTTCTGCCAGCGAAATGTTTTTCACAGCTGTTGCAGATTTGCCAGAATTGAATTCGACGAATTTATCGACCCAGTACCAACGCATAGAAACCTGCCGTTGAGGATAGAAGAAAGAACGCCACTGCCACAGAGGGCGCATACTGTAACTGTCAGCGCGGTGAACGGAATTTCCCGAACGACGGGCTGTTATCCCGTCGGCCAGGAACCCGAATTCCACTGCTAGCCAACGCGCGTCGCGATAAACTTGCAGATCATGTCTACCGTGAACAGGTCTGGCAGCTTGCTGACCTGAGGATCACTCGCAAACGAATCCACGTCAGCGTGCGGCATCTTTTCTTTAAGCTGCGCGATTCCATCGGCTGTCACAACGCCGTCAGCAACAAAACCGGAATCGGCGGCAGCCAGATTTTCCGGGAACAGTTCGCCGCGAGGAATTTTGATGTCAAAATTCTTTTCCAGGCGGAAGACGATATCCAGGAAGTCGATTGATTCTGCGCCGAGATCCCCAATCAGCGTCGCTTCGGAGGTGACTTCGTCGTCATCGACTCCCAATGCGTCGACCAGTGTTTCCTGTACCTTCTCAAAAATTTCTTCAGCAGATGCCATTTTGAACCTGTCTCCTTATCGCGCACCGTCTGTAGTGCTAACGAGGACTTACCGCCAAACCCAGCGAACCGACGTGATCAGGCGATAGTGACCCAATCGGTTTACCCAGAAACTCCCACAGCCCCCAAGCCGTGAGAAACAGCCGCGAAGTGTAGAGGTCGGTTCCTAAAAAATCGACTACTAACTCCACGGATCGAAAATTGCTTTGTTTTTTCGCCTTTTGAGGCAAATGTTCTTTGTTTTTGCGTCACCACGCCTGAAGTCAGGCGACTTCCATGGCAAGACAATCGATCTACATGCCGCCCAGCGTCAGACCGCCGTCGACCTTAAGAACCTGACCTGTGACGTATGATGAAGATTCCTGAGCGAAAAACAAAACCGCATTGGCGATGTCTTCCGGTTGCCCAAGTCGGCGAACGGGAATCTTCTTTTTGATCTCTTTGCCAAATGATCCGACAACGGCTTCGGTCATGTCTGTTTCGATGAAGCCTGGGGCGACAGCGTTTGCCGTGATATTTCGCTTCGCCAACTCGGTGGCAACGCATCGTGTGAATCC
>CAYZYB010000716.1:0-3527 GCA_964481505.1 uncultured Planctomycetaceae bacterium
TCGTAACTCTTGGCAGCCTCGGCAGCGTGCTTGTCCGGCAACCCGCCAGCGAACTCAAATCTATACAGCATGAAATCGAAACTCTGGCCCTGAAAGGTGAGACAGAACAAGCTCGACAACTTGGTTTTGCCGCGTGGGTTGCAGCGGAAGGCAACGGATCATCCGCGCTCTACGCAGCGTCGAAGAGCAAGAAGAATCTACGGGATTTTCTGTCAGCTGTGCCGCTGATCCCGAGCGACAAAATCCGCGCCGGGTTGTACACCGATGTTCGGACTTTGATGTTCGAACTTCCACCAAACCTCGAACCGGAATCGAAAAGCAGTGGCATCGCAGAAGCCGGAATTCTGGTGGATTACTTCCACCCAAATCCAGACAACGTCGCGATAGAAACTCTGGCTGCGATGAAACCCAACGCGAGTGGCGTCGTCCCACAAATCGTCCTAAATGTTCCTCAGCGACAAAAGCGTGACAAATTCGCACTTCGATTTACAGGAAATCTGTCGGTATCCAACTCTGGCAAATACACGTTTCACCTGCGGTCCGACGATGGCTCTCGAGTGTACCTCGACGGAAAACTGCTTATCAATCACGACGGCCGGCACGGTATGACTGAGAGGATCGGCAACATGGAACTCGCTGCCGGTTCGCATTCCCTCATCGTCACTTATTTTGATAACGGCGGTGCCGATGGCCTGCAGTTGCAGTGGTCTGGCCCGGGGATGAAAAAACAAACGATCGCTGCAGAAAACCTCTCTATCAGTAGCGGCGATTCCACAATTCACGATATCGCCATTCTGTCGCTGGGGGCAATTCCAGGTAACGAAGCAGAACTCTTTGGCGATCTTGCCAAACTCATGAAGGCAGGCAGGCATCGAGCCTCTGCGATCAAGGTTTTGTCTGCGATACCGCAGAAATTTCGCAACAAAAAGCTCATCCCGGCGCTCGTGGATAACACGATTGGGTACCTCAGCGAAATGCCACCGCGACTCAGGACCGGTGGCGCGGCAATAGAGACGATGGAGTTCGTCCGCTCGCTGTCAGAACATTTGCCAACGGATGTGGCACAGAAATCTCTGAATCGACTGGAGAATCTTGACGTACGGGTGATCGCTATCGGCACAGTTCCGGCACGAATGATTTACGACAAAGAAACAATCGTTGTGCAGGCTGGCCGTCCGGTCGAAATTCGTTTTGGCAACACAGACCATATGCCGCATAACTTCGCAATCGTACAACCGGGTTCGCTGCAGGAAATTGGTGAGCTGGCCGAAGCAACGGCTCGCGATGCAGACGCAAAAGAACGTCACTATGTGCCGACGTCAGAAAAGATTCTGCTGGCCAGCAAGCTGATTGATCCCGGAAAATCACAGGCTCTGAGTTTCGAAGCACCCCAAACGCCCGGCGTTTATCCTTACGTTTGCACTTACCCAGGTCATTGGCGTCGCATGTTCGGTGCGATGTACGTGGTTGCCAATCTGGAAGAATACAACGCTGATCCGGTTGCCTACCTTGCCGCAAATTCCGTGGATGCCAAAGACGAATTGCTGTCGCTGCTGGGCCGCAATACAGAATGGAAAATGGCGGACCTCGCAGAAGACGTAGTGCATTTAGAACATCGTGGCAACAGTTTCGACGTTGGTGAAAAACTGTTCTCTGTCGCCAGTTGCGTTGGCTGCCACAAGATGAACGGAAAGGGAGCCAACGTCGGCCCGGACCTAACCAAACTGCCAAAAGAATATACTCCCGCCGATGTCCTGCAACACATGCTGGAACCATCGAAGAAGATCGACAAGAAGTATGCGTCCAGCCAGTTTGCTATGGCTTCCGGAAAGATCGTCTCAGGCCTCGTCGTCAAAGAAGACGAAAACACGGTTTCGATCCTCGACAACCCGACGGCTCCCCAAAAGGTGCGAGTGCTCAACAAAGACGACATCGACGACCGCGTTGTTAGCAAAGTCAGCATCATGCCGCAGGGCGTGCTGAACAAGCTGACCAAAGAAGAAATCCTCGACGTGCTGGCGTACGTCGTATCCGGCGGTAACAAAAAGAGCCCGCTATTCGCTGAACACCATCACTAAACCAAAGCAGGCCAGGCTGCTCACCCTGTGAGAGCGACTATTTTGCTTCAAACAAATCAGCCGGGTTGATTTTAAACTGCAGCATCTTTGCGGTTTCACGCCCGTTGTCTCCACCTTTTCGCTGCATTGAAATGCGACCGATCTTTAGGTTGCCTGCGCGCGTCATAACAACTTCGCCCTCCGCGTAGAATTTGATCGTGTCGGCCAAAGAAAGAATGCACCAACGTGGTGTGTCAGTGTTTTTGAAGGTCACCATGAACCAGCCGGCCGCGTGATCTCCGTCACCTGCGAGGAGGTCAGAAACGATTTCGTCTTTGCGTTTTTTGAAGAAGTCCATCACCGCCTTCTGCGTTTCCGGCTCGAATTCTTTGAGGTACATTCGCCGTGGATCGCGGCTGGGGCGATCTGGTGGAGTTTCACCGACATACAACTTCAACGCGGCAACCACATCCGCAGGCATGTTCCACATTTTTGCGTAGGTCTTTAACCAGCGCTTGTCGATCTGGTTGAACCCGTTGTCACTGCTGACCAACTTGATGGAAATCCCGTTGACTTTTTTTCCTTTGCTGGTCGTCACAATGACTTCCACGTCGGATTTAAAACCGTGCGGCTTTCCGGCGGAGACACTTTTGATATCACTAAGCAGATAACCCATCGCTTTCAACCACGCGCGAGCGTCCTTATCGGTCTTCCAATTGTTGAACTTGTCGCGGATTTCGTCTTCGTTTCGAAAGCCGTTCTTAGCGGTCTCCGAACCAAGCTGTACCTTCTTCGCGTCGGCGTCCTGCCCAGCAGCAAAACCAGCGAACGCAGAAAACAAAAGAATGGTTGAGAAAATGGTCGAGAAAACGGACTGCATGATATAACGCCTGCGAAGTCGTTTGGGAGGCTACGGGCAAGGTTGCCAGCTTTTCTAGTGGCCTGTCATTATGAAGCAAGTGGATGCAAGAGTCATCCAGCGCGGCGTCGATTATTGGCGACTCGCGTGGCAAATGTCTCTCGTCGAATTTTGGGCCAGCGCCGTATGCAATGTGATTTCAGCACTTCACAGGCTTCCGCGGCGTGACCATTCACTGCCTGGATGAGAGTGTGGTGGCGGATTGTTGCACTGAAAACAGGTGGTCGGTCCTGAACTGAGCAAAGCGAGTGAAGCCCCGGCCACACTTTCAACCTGGCAACTTTCCGCGACTACACCCCGGATACTCGGATAACGGCCAGCCAGTCTTCTGTTGCATCTGTCGGTGGAGCCCCTAACGAAACCGACGCTCCGCCGGAGACGGTCGTTACCGATCCGTCCTGCAGGCTACCGCCGCTTCGAGGGTTGAACCACTTAACTGTATAACGACCAGATGCGTCGCTGAGATCCAATTGATGTTCGCCACCATCAGGCAGGTACACAAGGTATGTATCATCCGTCTTTGCAAAACAAAACCTGACAATCCCATGATC
>CAYZYB010000717.1:0-3526 GCA_964481505.1 uncultured Planctomycetaceae bacterium
TGTAAACAAAGGTTCCTGTAAACAAAGGTTCCAGCCACCTTTGATAATCCCCCGTGTAAACAAAGGTTCCAGCCACCTTTGATAATCCCCCGGACACAGCGATTGATGCAGTGAACAACCTGAACCTCACCATCCGACAACACTTCGCGTCGATTCGTGCGTGCCATCACAAATACTCCGTTACATGAACTCTCCAACCAACGAAAACTCTTCAAATTCGTAGGGAAGACGTCAATAGATGGATGGCCCCATTTGGTTTGTGTGATTCAAACTTTTAGTGTCGAGTATTAGTCTTCATTAAACTGCACGGCGGGTCCGAGGACGCCTTGAATCGTCAACATCTTGACGCCAGACTGAGATTTGTTCATCGCATTTGTGGAATAACGGTGCTTACCGTTCAACATCGATTTACCATTTACCAAACTGACCAAAGAAACGCCGGCACGAGTGTTCCCAGTGACAGAGTTAATCAGACGCCTCCACAAGGTCTCGATTGAGCGGTCCTTGGCGTATGCACAGAGCCAACATTCTTCCATTCCGTCAGCGCTCTCTCTACCGATATCTAGAGTTAGCCTATTGGGAAAAAAATCGTTAAACGAAGATTCCGAGTTCGGTAGAGTGTTCCGTTCATGGGATGGAACGAATGCCATCCGCTTCACGTTGACATCTCGAATTGCGTTCTCGATGCGAATTGATTCTACACGTCGAATAGAAAACGGAAAATACCCAAATACGAATGTTGAAGTTTCCACCGGCATCCATTTTGTGATCCACGAAACGATGTCGTCTTCCGTTGCGTGAAATGTTATGTCAGTCTGCATGCGATTAGCTCTCAGTCGTAAGGTACAAAGTCGGTGGGGAGTAAACAAAGGTTCCAGCCACCTTTGATAATCCCACCTTTGATAATCCCGGTTATCCTTAACATTATGCGGTAAGTCATGTTCGCTGCAGATACCGACAACATTGAGCCGGATCGGATCACACGATACCGTGTCTCCAACAATGGGTCACACGTAACGTACGCGACCGTTCTTGACTTGTGGCAATCCGATTCGCAGTTCCGCAGCTTCTTCACGACACTGCTTACAGACTCGCCATTTTCCGGCTACCGCTGGGAGACACCCGCGATCACACAATCAACGATCGGCCGTCCGTTCGAGTTTGTGCTGATCAATTCACCCGGCTTCTGCGCCCGGCAAACGGATGCAAAAACGTACGCCGAATACTTCACCGACGATGATACCGATTCCGGCGTTGTTGCATTTCCAAACTTACGTGGTGACGCAACACTTGTTGTGCCATCCCCACGCGCACCAGACACGGCTTATGGTCACCTTGCTGCGTTTATTCATAAGGCCCCTGAGTCTCAAGTCGATTCGATTTGGCGTATCATTGGCGCGCAGGTAGAATCACAACTGGGCAGTGAGCCGATCTGGGTCAGTACGGCAGGTGGTGGCGTGGCATGGCTGCATGTCCGCCTTGACTCTCGGCCGAAATACTACGGCCATACGCCATACAAAACCGCATAACACCAGTGGATTAGAAACTCGCGAAGCCGAGTTCTAATCTTTTGTTCAAGAGAGCCCGGCTTATAGGTCGGGCGTTTTTATGCGCGGACGGCTGGGAGGCTGAGGATTCGACGCTGTAGAGATCTCGCAGAGTCGTTTAGAGGTTCCAGACGGTCACGAAATGGTCTTGTTTTTCGACACCGCGCATGATGAAAGCGGACTCAGTCTTGGCGTTTTGCAAAACGAGTTGTCGTGGGTGTCGAGATGGCAGTTCGCCACTCCAGAGGCGGCGGGCGGATGCGGATGAAGCTGTCGAACGTTAGCTCGCTGCCGCAGGTTGGACACAACGGGCCGGACGCAGCGCCGCGAGACGGTTGCAACACCGGAACCGTCCAGTCGATCAACTCAAGGTCCGGGTCGCTGTCGGCCATCGTATCGAGAATGATCGAACGCAACTTGTCCAGGTCACGCTTTGACGCGCGAGACAGAAAGCCGTAATGACGAACTCGCTGCAGACCGCGTGGTAAAACGTGTTGCAAAAAGCGTCTGAGGAATTCCATCGCTGGAAGTGGCATCGTCTTTCGCGGGCCCTTCACGGACGGCTCGCCGTTCGGCCGCTTCGACTTCTTTCGGTACGTGAAACTCACGTGAGTTTCATTCAACCCCACAATGCGATCGTTCGTGATCGCCGTGCGGAACATATACCGACTCAGATACTTCAACGTCGCCACGCCGTCGCCGACCGGTTTCGCAAAGCTCACGAAGTTCAGGCGAAATACCGAAGACGGCAGACCGTATTCCGCTGCCTGTTTGCCGACCAGTCGTTCGAATTCCTCTCGGAACACGATCGATAGTCGCTTCACCGGCAGCACGAAACCCGGAGCTGTCGATTTCCAGTTGTCGTCATCGTCGAATCCGCCGCTCGGCATCAGCACGTGGATGTGTGGGTGGTAAACAAGATCACCGCCGAACGTATGCAGCACCGATGTGAAGCCGAGTTGTGTGGCTCCGCAAACGCGTTCGTTCGCCATCTCCTTCCGCAACGCAAACGCGGCCGCTTGAAACATCGCGTTGTAACACAGCGACTGATGCGAACGAATGAAGTTTCGCAACTGGTCCGGCACGGTGAACGTGATGAACGCGTATTCGCACGGCAACAGCTTCTTCGTCTGTTCGACGCACCAGTCTCCGTTGGCCGTCGTCTGACATCCTGGACAGTGGCGGTTGCCGCACGAAGCGTCCGTGAAGTGCACGGCCGGTTTTCCCGCCGCAGCACACCGCGCGCAGCGGTAGCTGGCCGCTCCCAGACGTCCGGTTTTGCAGTCAGCGAGCAACTGCAAAACCCGACGGTGAGGGCGCGGCATACGACTTCCGTGTTCGGAAATGTACGCGGCTCCATGCTTCGCGCACACGTCGGACATCGTGACGATTGTGACGCGATTACGTTTAACCGAAGTTCATCACACCATTGATTTTTTCGGCCGCGGATTCCTGCCCTGCGTTTGTCAGATGCAGATAGCGAGACGTCGTTTTCAGGGACGAGTGGCCAAGATACTGCTGCAGTAATCTCAGGTTCACTCCCGCCTCCAGCAGGTGAGTCGCGTACGAATGTCGCAGACAATGAATGGAAATTCGGCGAGTGAACTTCAGTTCGATCACGATGCGACGAAGGGCTGCCTGGACCGTCGATTCATTCATCGTTTGCCGAGTGTTACTGACAACGACACCCTTCTGATTCGTTTTCGGAAACAGCAGCTTCGAGTGCCGATGAGTTTTCCAGTAGTCTCGCAACGTTTGCAGCGTCGCGTGCGGCAACGGAACAAAGCGGTCCTTCGCGCCTTTGCCGCGACGTACATGAATTCGCATTCGTTCCGCATCAATGTCGCCAACTTGCAGAGCCAGCGCTTCGTTGAGTCGCAGTCCACACGAATAGACGGTCCAGAAGTACGCGTAAAATCGAGGCAGCCGAATGGCGTGCATGATGCGGCGAACTTCCAGGACGGTGAGCACTTCTGGAA
>CAYZYB010000718.1:0-3525 GCA_964481505.1 uncultured Planctomycetaceae bacterium
ATAAATGGCCACTCCGTCCCCTTACTGTGATGTGTTTCGCCGGTGCTCGGAAAGTAGAACAGCATTGTATTATCGAACATCGTCCCACCCGCTTCAGAGACCGACTTCAGCCGCGAGACGACGGTATCAACAAGTTTCATATGGTGAGTGCGAATTCGTTCTCGCACTTCTTCCGCTTCCAAATCCCCAACGCTTTTGCCATGCCCGACGTCATGCTGGTTGATGTTTTCGTTTTCGACCCCCGGCACACCCGTGTACGTTGTGCCCAGTTCGTCAGCGGTGAATGTTACGACGTTCGTCATGCCGGAAATCAGCGTCGACAACAAAATTTCCACATGCCCCGCCTGCCGGTCCAGCGTGCTTAGATTGTCAGAATAGTAGCGATCTTCAAGCGTCGGAATATGCTTGCGAATCAGATCGCTCATGGCATCCACTTTTCTGTTTCGAGTGCGAATGGACTCTATAGATTCGACATAGTTGCTGACTTTCGTTCGTTCGACTCCCGTTAGCTGCCCTGCGATGCCGTCCTGGTTGCGGGCGACAAACTCCAGCACTTCGCGGTCAAGCTGATAGTTCAGTTGATTTGCCTTGTCACTCGAAACCGACTTGAACAGCTCCTGCATCGCGATTTTCGGTGAACCAAACGCGTAGTTGGGTTGTTGAGGTCCTCGGGCGGAGAACCCTTTTTCGATCCCTTCGATATTTCCGCGTGCATTGCCTCCACCGTTGGGAAAACAGGCCAGTTCGATGTGTTCGAATGGCGATGGAAACAGCCTGGCCAACTCAAAGTCGACAGTGGCCCACTTGATGGAACTCAATCGTTCGTTCGCCTTGTAGACACCGAGCGAAGAACACCAGGAGTGATGTCCTGTCGTGCACATCTTCCCGGACAGCCCCTGCAGGATCGTGAGGTTATCCTTGTGAGCTTCAAGGGCGCCCATCCATTTGGGAAGGTCGTGCTTTTCCAGGTCGACCTCGAATGGTTGCTTCCGTTTTTCCAATTCCAACTCGGCATCGTTCAACGACGGTGGAACCATCACACGGGGGAACAATCCGTTTCCTTTGTGCATGAAGATGAACCGCATGGGCGGCGCAGCGTCTGTTGCTGCGAAAAGCCGATTCGGTTGCAGCGTCAGAGCGGTTGCTCCCAGCAGGCTGTTTCTTACGAATTCACGTCGTGTGTTCATCGGTCTTGTCCTGCCTGGGAGTTCGCTGTTTCGGTCACAGCTTTACGGTACATGAAGGAATCGGAAGTCAGCAGCGAAACGATAACCGCCTGAAAGCTGCCACCACTTTCGATGTATGCTGTGTCGGCGTCAATCAATGTTTGCGAATCGGACAGGATTTCATTCCGACCCATAAAGTAACGAAAAGCGTGCCGAATGATCGACTGACGAACTCGTTCCGATTTCGCAAGGCGATCGATTAGATCAAAAGCATCAGCAACCTCACCGTCCAAGGCGGCGTCATTCGTTCCCTCAAGAACTCCCTTCGCATTGACGGGTTTCGTCTTGTAAACGTCTGCGACAGTGCTGCTTTTTCCTTTTTGGAGCAGGTTGTCGGGGTGTTCGAGGCTTTCTTCTGTCCGATATCGCCCAAAGTCGTCAAAGACTTCAAAGGCAAGCCCCAGCGGGTTCATATGCTGATGACATTTCCAACATTCCTGCTGACCAGTCACGGAATCAAGTCGCTCGCGCAGTGTGCGGTGAGGATCTTCCGGTACCTGGGCGTCTACCGTGATTGGAACATCCGGAACGCGGCCCGCCAGCAGTTTTTCACGAATCCATCGACCACGTCGAACAGGATCCGTTTCTGTATTCTGTGAATGCGCCAATAGCCAGGCGGGGTGTGTGAGTATTCCTTTACGGTTTGGAATGTGAAACGGCTGAACAACGGGGAAGTCCCATGTTTCAGGAGCTTCGTATTTTCCACGCGACCAGCGGCCTTGATATCCGAGAGGTCCGCCGCCCGGTACAGGAGGCAGGCTGTAAATTTCGGAGTACCGAAACTTCTGGCCACCATGAAAGAACCACGGGAACGTTAACGGAGTCTGTCCTTTTCCGAAGGTGTGTTCGAAGTACGACATAAATCGTTCGAAGTCTCGGATGTGATGTCGGCGGCGATCTTCTTTGAGATCCGCAACTCGGATTATCTTAAACAGATCTTTGTGTTGCTCATAATTTTCAAGTAACGCTCGTTCTGTATTCTCTTTCCAGTCGGTGTCCTTGAGGCCTTCGTAGGCGCGGCGCCAATCCTCAACAACTTTCTGGCCTTCGTCGTTATTCTTTGTGTGGAGGACAAAGAACTCGTCAGTGGTCAGAAGCTCTTCGAAGACGTTTTTGTCTCGCGTCAAAATCAAGTCCACAACGCGATCCGCTTCGTTTGTCACAGAGCCAGCGGTCCCGGTGTATCCTCGATCGGCGTTGTCGAAAAAGCCGCCACTGCGAGAGACATCTTTGAATAACTTCACACTGTTGGGATAACCAAAGAATTCACGAAAGAATCGATTCACCCTGGGGTGAGTCACCTTATGTGAACGCAGATGAATGCCGTTCAGCGAAGGGTCACCTTCGGCGTAGAATGCCTGTTTGTCGTTCAACAGTCGGAGCACTTCGCGGCGATAATCAGCTTTCGTCAGAAGTCGTCCTTCAGCCGCGGCATCTTTCAACTGCTGATCCGGTACTCGATCAGAAACGGCGTAAGCAATCGCGTAACAGGCTTCGCGTAGGGAGAGTTTTCTGCGCCCAAATTCATCTGCTTTTCCGGCACCAAACTCCAGTCGATACAGAAACTCCGATTCCAGCAGGACACCGACCAGCATCTGCCGCAATCCTTCGATGTTTCCTCCCTGCCGAATCGTTGAACGCAGCAACGAAAGATACTTTTTTAACTCCACGTCACTGGGCGGTCGCTGAAGCACGCAATCGAACTGCGCGCGAATGGCGTCTGCCATTTCTTCTTCAGTCGGAACGGTTTCCTGCCCAACGATACTCACAAACACCGCTGGGACACTTGGGGGATACCAGTTGTCCTTCCGGTTGGGGAATTCCATCTTCCGACGATCTTCACCAAAGTGAATAGCGCCAAATATCTGCTTTTCAGAGATCCATTTGGCGTTGTTGAGCATGATGAGAAGATGACCGCCATCCAACACCGCCGTGTCGTAATATCGGACTCCGGAATGATCCGGCAAAACGATCGGATTGGTCACGCCATAGAACTTCTTCTGCCGCGCACGCCCCTCCAGCTGAAAGACAGCGTTGACGCGTTCATGAAAGATCTGGGGGCTCACCAGCCACCGTCGGGCTGCGGTAAACGGTTTCTCCACGACAGAACCATCAAAGAGCTTCACGTGATCAACGTAGTTACCAAAGGCTGGTTCACGCAGTTTTTCATCCAGTCGGGAAGCACTTTGTGCTTGCAATTCACTTCGCAACCAGCTTGCCAGCGTGTCGCGATCATTGCGTGACGGCTGATCAGCGTCTTTCGGTGGCATCAGACCGAAGAACAGCTGTTCCTGCATGT
>CAYZYB010000719.1:0-3519 GCA_964481505.1 uncultured Planctomycetaceae bacterium
AAGCCGTTCTTTCTGGCGGTCGGGATCCTTCGTCCGCATCTGCCATTCGGTGCTCCCGCAAAATACCTCAAGCTGTACGACGATGTTGAGCTTCCCCCCATACCGCATCCCAATAAACCAGCTGGAAAAACAACGTGGCACGGTTCTGGTGAATTTATGAAGTACGATCGCTTCGGTCGCAACCCAAACACCGACCCGGAATTTGCCATCGCTGTTCGTAAGCACTATGCGGCCTGCGTCAGCTACGCGGATGCTCAGGTTGGTCGTGTTTTGGACCGACTGCAGAGCCGCGGCGCGGCGGATGACACGATCGTCGTTCTATGGGGAGATCACGGTTGGAATCTGGGCGAACATGCCATCTGGGGAAAACACTGTTTGTTCGAAGAGTCGCTGCGTTCGCCACTGATTGTATGTTACGGCGGAATCCCGATGCCGGGTGAAGCAACCGATTCGATTGTCGAAACACTCGACGTCTTTCCCACACTTTGCGAACTGGCCGGGTTGGAGAAACCGGCCTCCGTGCACGGTGTCTCGTTAGCTCCACTGTTGAATAGCACGGCAGCTTCCGGGCATTCGGCAGTCGCCTATCGCAGCGAAGCTCAAACAATTCGAACAGCAACTCACCGGCTGATCCTGCACAAAAAAGGCCACGTCGAACTCTATGATCACACATCGCCAGACGGCGAAACACATAACGTCGCGAAAGCAAACGGCGAACTCGTGGAGGAGTTATCTAAAGAGTTGAAGAAGCGACTGGCCAGTGAGTAGAAGCAGGTCGTATGTCTCTAACAGAATTTCCAAAACTGTTTCAGATGCCTTCGGCGGCCCACTTTTTATAGATTCCGCTGTTTTGGCGATATCGTTCTCGTGACTCTTTGTTGCGAGTCGATTTCATCTGGTCTTCCGTTTCCAGTATGTAAACCTCCGGTGTTTCCGGGCCGAGATCGCCTGTGTCGGCGATCCAGTCGTTCAGACGTCTGCGATGTTCTGCCAACGCTGCGGCATGTTCAGAATCGTTAGCGAGGTTTTGCACCTGCCAGCGGTCGCTGCCGTAGAGATAGAGCTCTTCGGGGGCACGTGTTGGCGCGAACAACAGGCGTTTCGCAAGTTCGCTGAGCTGTTTTTCGGAATGCAGTTCGCGAAGACGTTGCAGGATCAGCTTCGAATTTTTGTACTCGCTCGGCATCAGGTGAGGCCGCTGTGGGTAGAAGTTCTTTATGTAGAGGTAGCGTTCTGAACGGACAGAACGAATGCGATCGTCCGCTTCTCCACAACGGTCTCGCGCCGCAAAGACAGCTTGCTTTGGCTGATAGCTGACGGACAGGATGTCTCGCCCCTGCATCGTTTTGGGGACCTGAATTCCCGCGGCGGCGAGCGACAAAGCGGCAATGTCAATGTGTTCGACCAGGTCTGTTCGCGTTTTGTTACTGCCAATTCCGAGACCGCGAATGATGAGTGGAATGTGGGTTCCTTCGTCATAAAGAAATTGTTTTCCACGAGCGTGGCTGATGCCGTGATCGGTAAAAAAGACAACCAGCGTGTTGTCGAGCAGATTCTCTTTCTCCAATCGTTTCATAACGCGACCAACGTGGTGGTCGGTAATTCGAACACTGTCGAGGTACGTCGCCCAGTCACGAAGCATCACTGGATCGCGAGGGTAGTATGGAGGAAGCCGCACTTTGTCAGAATTCGTTGGTCCGTCGAACTCTTCCTCCATCCGAGCTTCGGTTTGAGCATATTTGGCAGCGGAAGCACCGCGGATTTTTCCGCCGTGCAGCTGTACCTGCATGAAGAATGGTTGACCGTCAGCTCTCCCCTTCCAGTCGTGGCTATTGTACATCTCCGGATCCCAGTCGAAGTTGTAGTCTGTCTTTCCCTGGCGGTCCTGCGCTCTCGGATTTCCACTGGCATCAACGCCGGGCAGGCCGCTGCCGTTGCAGGTCCAGTACCCCGCTCTTTGGAAATACTCGGGCACTGGCCGCACGCCATCCGGTAGCACGATGCGATGTTCGCCGCGGCCACTGCGATGGTGGTGCGAACCAATCGACGTTTGATACATGCCGGTGATCATGGCAGACCGAAATGGAGAACAGACTGGCGCCGTCGCGTAAGCCCGCGTAAATCGCAGCCCCTCTTCTGCCAACTGATCGACGTGCGGCGTCCGGATCGTCTTTTCGCCGTAACAGGAAAAGTTAGCGGACATATCGTCAACGACGAACCATAGAATATTCGGCTGCTTCGTTGTCTCCGCGATCGAAAAGCTAGACGGAAGAAGCTGCAGACCAAAGGTGATGAGAAATCGAAGGTTGCCAGACATTGATTCTCGCTCCGAACGTTTTAAATTGTTCGGCTTCCCATGAAGTGACGTTTACGAAGAACAGCCGAAGCTCCAAGGAGGTCCAGCACAGTGCTGGTTTATCACTCTATCGATTCCGCCGATGAATTGCATGCGCTATCGCCGCAGCTTTGCGCAGCCGACTGCCACAAACTCAGCCGCTGGTCGTTGGACAACTATTGATGTTTTGTCTTCCGGTCTAACGTGGCTCGCAGAATTTCTCGAACAGCGACGCGATCATCGACGGCGAGGTGTGAAAAGTCGTCGGTCGTATCGTTGCCGGAGAGCACTTCTTCCAGACGCTGCAAGACTCTCTTTCGAATGCGATCCGGCAATCCCTGAAACGCTTCGGAGTAGATTAGAAAACTGCACGGATATCGAAACAGTCGATTTTGCAGGTCGAACGTGCGCAGGCTTCGCCCCTTGCGATCAAATGGTCCGCGGTTTTCGAAGTCGGCCTGAAACGAACTGGTTCCTCGGACGGTGTGCTTCAGGCGATATTCGTCGCAAAACAGCAGAGCCTTCACAACTTTTTCGGCGGCAGAATGATAACGTCGCAGTGTGGAATCGGATTCGTACTTCGGATCACGTTCGAGTGCACGGTTCATGACGACGGCATCGCGCTCTGTCAGTCTGCCGGAATGGTTAGCCGCCGTTAGCACATTGTGGACGTGTACCTGATGTTGCAGGACCATTAGCGCGACAATGTCACTGTGAGGCGACAGGTAAGGCGATACGTCGAAGAGTTTCGACAGATCCGTGATGTTGGCGCCAGCCTCGGTATCCAGTTCGTCGGCATCATCGCGTTCCTTCAGCCAGGTGTTTCCCATATGACTTTGGTCGCCGTGTGTACCAGTGACATACCAGCCTCCGAAACGTTCGTTGAAGGGGGACTTGTGATCACTGAGATGCGTACCCAACCGAAAGACGGGAAGGCCTGTCGAATCGGGAAAAACACTGCGGACGATGTGTCCGGGTACCCGGCGTGTGTGCGTTGATCCATGGCACTGAAGGCAGCGGGAGGTTTCCTGTTTGATCGTCGGTATTTTTGACCGATTCTGATCGAGGGAATAGAACGTACCGCCGAGGGCGGAATCGGCAGCGGAGAGTTCAATGACGTCGCCGCGTTGAACCCATCCAACGTACACGTCGTCGTTGAAATAGACGGCTCGCGGTGTTCGCGG
>CAYZYB010000720.1:0-3508 GCA_964481505.1 uncultured Planctomycetaceae bacterium
GTAGCGAAGAATGTTATCTTCAGATGGCAGGCAGACATAATCTATCTGTTGCTCGAACCGCTCGAATGGACCATCCGGGTTCTGCGGCTGGCATAATGATGTCGTGAACGACAGCTGATAGCTCAACAAATCGAAACAAGATGAACATGCGGAGAACTTCCACGCTACTGTTCGCTATCGTCATGAAACAGCTCCGAAACAGGTTTCACTTGACCGACAACAGAAGAGACTTCCAATGCCAACAAAACGCAAGTCACTTTCAGCGATCACAGTGAGCATAGTCCTGACAGCATGTTCAATGATTCAGGCGAATGACACTCGGGCACAACAGCCAAACATCGTCTTCATCATCGCGGACGACCTTGGCTGGGCAGATGTCGAATTTCACGGCGGCAACGTTCCCACGCCGCACCTGAACCGACTCCGTCGCGAAGGCACTGAACTAACACAGCATTACGTCGCTCCGGTCTGCAGTCCAACGCGTACCGGCTTCATGACGGGACGATACTGGAGTCGCTTCGGAGTGACGACGCCAACGAACACTCTGGCATTGCCACCAGAAACAGTGACCGTTGCCAGTGCGCTTAAGCAGGCTGGCTATGCAACCTGCCTTACCGGGAAATGGCATCTCGGCTCAGTGCCGAAATGGGGGCCGAATCATTTTGGCTTCGACCACAGCTACGGTTCTCTGGCGGGTGGTGTGACACCGTGGTCTCACTTCTACAAGAAAGGGCCTTATTCCGTCACATGGCAGCGAAACGAAGATCTGATTACAGAAAAAGGTCACGTGACAGACCTACTTGCAAACGAAGCCGTTCAGTGGATTCAGAATCGCGATAGCGAAAAGCCCTTCTTTCTGTATGTCCCGTTCACTGCCGTGCATCTGCCGATTCGTGAACCCGACGAATGGCTTGCGAAAGTACCGGAACGCATTTCCGGACCCGTACCGCGGCAGTATGCGGCGTGTATCCTTCACCTCGATGACGCCGTCGGACGTATCGTGAACGCCGTCGATGAATCTGGAAAAGCCAGGGAAACACTGATCGTCTTCACCAGCGACAATGGTGGTTCGACGGCGGAAAACAACGACACAAAGTACCCCGACGACAACTGCCCCAACGGAAGATTGCCCGGCAACAACCTGCCACTTCGCGGCAAAAAGGGCGATCTGTATGAAGGTGGAACACGCGTGCCGACCATTGTGCGATGGCCTGGAAGAATCGAATCAGATACATCAATCGAAATTCCTGTGCACGTCGTCGACTGGATGCCGACGTTCTGTCATCTCGGGAATGCGAACGTCGACGCGGAGGAAGTGAAATGGGATGGAGCAAACATCTGGCCTTTGATCGCAGAAAGAAAGGCGCCCGCCATACGCTCACTGTATTCTGCGGGAGTTCACTTTCGGTCACGGTCACTTCGTCGAGGCGACTGGAAGCTGATTGAATTCTCCGACAAGTCGGCAAACAACAAACGCTTCGAACTGTACAATATTACCAACGACCCGAACGAACAGAACAGCCTCACTGAATCAAAGCCGGAGAAATTCGATGCACTGAAGCACGAACTCAAAGCAGCTTCAGCGTACGACAACGATGCGGTTGCGCAACCCAGGCTCTAAGTTAACGCGATCCTCTGCACCAAAGTCGTCGAAAACTTTCCCGTCCTGATCTAACTGGAGAACAAATTCCGCACCGCTTCCTGATTATCGTTCTGGCTTTCGCACAAACTGCCCAATCTGCAGACGAAAACGAACTCACGCCGATTCTCGCTCAGCCTGGCAAAGTTCATCTGCAGATGGATTTTGAAAAGGACTTCGTGGTTAAGAAAGGGCACAGATTTTTCAAGCTGGGGCAGGGCACGACGTGGAAAGCAAAGGGGGGTATGCTGGTTGGCACCGAGTCTTCGCCGGAATACCAGGCAAAAAAGAAAGCTCAGGGTAACGGCCATCCGGGAACCGCTCCGCGACTACAGTTCCCAAACTCACCCAAGGATGTGATCCTGAAATACTCGTTCAAAATTGTCGGTGGCAAAAAGACCAAACTACTGCCCATCATTGAAGCTGGCCATCATCTGCGTCGCGTGTATTTTGGTCCAGACAACACGAAGATTCTGATCGAACACGAAAAAACAATGATTGCCGAAGACGATTTCGTGTTGCAATTAGACAAGTGGTATCACGTCATGGTCGAAATCAAAGACAATGACTTCCTGATCGGCTTTCAGGATGGTCCAACTCTGCACGGCAACCACAAAGCAGTTGGCGAGGAATTTGCGAACTACGACATCGGAATCACCGGTACCAACAAAGGCACCATCTACATCGACAACATGACGATCTGGCACGCCGGTGATTATCTGGACAGCTGGAGCGAGTCGAGCCGGAAACTGTCGACGCAAAATTGACAGACGTCAAAAAACCATCTCAGCTGTGACGTCAACGGAGCATGAATAACCGTCTTCTCCACTGACGACGGTCCGTCATGTTTACCTTGCGCCACGAATGCTCCATTTCTGAAAAGACGGAGATTCACGTTCAGTCGGACGGAACCTGCCTGAGTAACTTTGCGGAACCAAAACCCGTTTTCACTGCAACGATGGTGAATATTTCAGCTGAGTTCCAGTGGTGTCTGGCTTTCTGCGAATTTCTTCTGTGGAACTCCCAATCGCTGCAATAACGCGAGATGCAGGTCCGACATCGAAGTATCTCGACGACTTCCCAGACGTCGTCCGGGTTTGATGCTGCCGGCTCCGCCGCCAGCTAACAACAGTGGCAGATCTTTTTCCGCGTGTTCGTGCCCATCAGCGATACTGGAACCATAAACGATCATGCTATTTTCCAGTAAGCGACCATTCGGCTCTTCAATCGCCTGGAGCCGCTGCAGCAAATATGCCACCTGCCGCGTATGCCACTCAGTCACGCGATCATACATTTCGCGTTTCTCTTCGCGAGACGACCAGGACGTCTTGCCGTCGTCGTCTTCGCTCCTGCCGCTGAAGTCCTTCCAATGCGAAAGTGCGTGCCAGGTTCCTTTTACGCCATCGATGAAGTTAAAGTAGCGATTACTTTGACCGTGATCCATCATGAACGTACACACGCGCGTCGCGTCAGACCAAAACCCCAGAACGATCATGTCCATCATCACTTGCATGTAGACGTTGTGATCCTCCGGAATGCCGGGTTCTGGTCGTACTAATGTATTCTGTAGACCGGCAACACGTCCGACCGACGTCTGCCGCTGCGTGAATTCAATTCGTTGCTCTATGGCTCGGACTGATTCCAGATACTCGTCGATTTTCTGTTGATCATGATCGCTCACACGACGCTTCAAATTTCGTGCATCCTCAAGCACCAGATCAAGCACACTTCGTTGACCAAATCCGGAGTTGCTCGTTCGAAACATTCGATCAAAGACCGCGCGCGGTTCAATGTCACGTTGAGCGGGTGTCGTCGCGTCTGTCCATGAAAGCGTGTTGCGAGCAAGGCTGTTGGTGAAGAAGCCTTCGC
>CAYZYB010000721.1:0-3507 GCA_964481505.1 uncultured Planctomycetaceae bacterium
CTCCACCGGCCCGAAACAGGTCTAACCGCCCTGCTACCTCATGTTGGTTCAATTTGGGCAGCTTCCCAGCAATCAAGGCCGCCAAGTAGATCCCAGCAAGTTCCGCTAATTCTTCTCGGTGGCCTCTTGCGATAACGGCTAGATCTTCCAGCCGCCCGTCCGGGCAGCACTGGAATGGTTCCAACACCTTACTCCCTGGGGTAAGAAGTGAGTTCGTCGTTTGCTTGATTAATTCAATCGTTAAGACATCGCGCTCCGGCTTGCTGAGGCGTACTCTCACTGCCTCGTAGAAGCGCGTCACATCACGGGCAACTGTTGTCCGTTCGCGTTCGAGAAATCTTACAACAAGAAACAGGAGCTTCTTCATACGATTCGTCCGCCGTTGTCCTTTTAGGAGCGGTGACATCCGTCGAAGACTTTCGAGTTGAAATCGCAACGTAGATTCGAGGGCAAGCCCTTGTTCCCGATCCGGATACTTCGAGATTAGACTTACGATTTCAGTGGCGCCCTCAAGCAATTTTGAGAACACGATCTTCAGATCAGTGTGTGCAAAATCTCGAAGCTTCTCGGACGTGAGCGATTCCTGCAGGAGCTTATCGTCGCGACTTCTGAGGAGTGGCATCAGGCCATCTCGTTTGTCCAGCGTTAGAAGCGCGGATGCGCCACTGGAGTACGAAGAACTCGCCACACCAATGTTCTCTATCCGCAACGGAATACCCGCGGTGTCCACCAACCGTATGAACCTAAATGCATTCATAGCGGGATGGTCGCCCGCCCGTCCTTGCATCGTTCCACCATTGGTCGTTATCCGTTCGCCGAATCCCGGAGTTATGGAGGGACTGTGCTTGCGCAGCCACTCGTTCGCCGTCGCGTCGGCAATCGCGACACGTTCACACAATGTGTTGAATGTCTTTTCAGATAGCGCGTCGCACTTCATTAAATCCAGCAACCGAGTTTCGAATTTCTTCAACCGCTGAAGGGGGCCTTCTGCCCTTGGCGTTCCCGTGGCTTGGCTTCCGCGAATCAGTCCTTCTTCCTCAATCGGCTGATACTTAGACGCCAGAAGGAGAGCCCACGCCTCCACGGATCGTAAGTAGAAGTTGTCGAGACTACTATCCTCCTTGACACGCTCTCTCACTTTATCGACCAAGCGTAGGCCGAGCTCCGTGTTTCGGATCTCGAAAGCAACCGCCGCTCGACGAAGCAACCAGTGTGACGCACTGAACGCAGTGTCCCATTCCTCAACGATTGTTCGCGCACTCTGAATCTGCCCGAAAGAAATAGCCTCCAAGCACAGTTCGTGGGTCAGAAAGTCCAGGGAATCGCCTGAGAGTTTGCCAGTTTCTAGCTCAACAAGGAGCCACTTTCTGAGTTTCTTGTGCCGTCGCCAACCACTAGTTTCTCTACTGTGCCGCAACACCTCGATCGCCAGTTGATGCCTGTTCGGATGTGTTGTCTCCTTCAACCAGTCCCAAACCAACGGATAAAGGTGATTCTCTACAAAATTATCCCACAACGGCTGGAGACATTTTTCGTGTCGCCAAAGTAACTCACACGTGATCTTAACCTGTTGATCAGTGGAGAACGAATCCCAATGCTTCCGAATGCCGTCCTCCCAGAATCGTGTATTCCACCAGAGTTGGTTGATACGACGCGTTGTGAGGACGTACCAACCGAGATACCGAGTTCGGTTCTCCTTCCAAATCTCGACTTCTGTGAGGATGTCATCTTTGGAAGGAGTTTGACTTGGTGCAGTCTCATTTGACTCGGCGTGAGACCAAAAGGACTGTGGTGCAGCTGGGTGCAGACTCCACTTCGGTGATTCGTACGAAAATCGATCTTCGAATCTAGAGAACAGCTGAAGAAAAAGGACAGCGGGTGGCTCATCGCCCAAGAGTTCGGGAAGGCTTATTGGTATGACACTTCGTTGCTCCAAAAGCCGCCGTTGAAATGACTTGATCGTCTTCTTCAGGTGAAACCAGTAGATCGGAGGAGCATGCTCTCCAAGCTGGTCTCGAACCCAACCTGTCCAGGTCAGGAAGTTCGGATCATCGCCACTGAATCCGAATAAGCACAGCACATTTTCCATGGCTGAAACTCGAAACTCGTTCACGAAGGGAGCGTATTTTGTCCTGTAAGTTCGGAAGTCTTCTTCAGTGATGATGTATGGCCGGACATCCGGCATAGACCCATGTAGCTTGATAATCCGCGGTCGCGATGATGAAGGCAGGTCGTCAACTTTCGTTACCAGCGTGTATGGCCGAAAGAAGATGTCACGAGCCGAAGTTTCCAACAGCGTGTCGTAGTTTGTGGTGAAAACATCGTTCCAGGGGAGTTCTAATAGTTTGGTATGTGGTTCTCCCGGCACATGCAACTCATCCGGCGTCAAGCCTTCTACCAGTCGATTTAGATCGGAGCGATTAAACGCGGCTTCAAACTCCTCGGCCAACCGAAGCGCTCCGCTCGTAGTTCCAGCAGCTTGAACGGCGTCGCGAAAGTCGTCGCTGTCTCGCTTGTAGAGTCTCGCAGCGATTTCCCCAACCATAGTCTGCCAGTCGGGAAACGTGTTCGTACCACCGTTTATGGGCACGGCATTCCTGCTGTACCCAGCACCAATCATACAGGCAGCGTTGTTCGAGAAGATTGCGTCACGAATTCTCTCAATGTGATGATCTTGACTGCTCATTCACAGACCCCCTGCCAATTAAACACTCCACCCACTTTACTGATATCAACTATGCCGCCCTGTCGCACGGGCTGATATTCTCGACAATTTATTCCTTCAGGGTATCCTGGGGTGACGGAGCGGCGTCGCTTCGCTTCTTGACCCGGCGTACCATTCGTGTTGTGCGACGGTTTCATGGCAAACGCAGAACCTGCGTTTTCACTGAACTCAGCGAAACAATCCTCGTATTCGCTCCGCGAGCGTTTCGTTGGAGGCGAAGAGGATTCCTCGGTGACACATGAGCGTGGAGTCGGCTCGGTTGAGGTCGAAGCGTTGGCCATTGATGTCGGTGGCCACCGCGCCCGCTTCGCTGAAGATGCATGCGGTTGCCGCGTAGTCCCAAAGGCTCCCGCCGCCGTTTTGCTTTGGCAACTTCACATAACACGCCAGTGGATTTGCGAGTACCTTGCACGCATTCATTACCGCTCCGGCGCTCGCGTCGACATGCAGACCTGCCAGCCCCAGGTCCTGGGCAATCGCTTCCAGACCTGTCGTGATCTGTTCACGGCCTTCACTGGAGAGAAAGCTTCGGTCAGTGAACAGTGAGAGCACCGTCCCATTGGGCGACGGCTGGTGCCAGGGTTGCCCGTTTCGGAATGCCCCTGCACCAGCGATTGCATGAACCACTGTCTCTCCGGTCGGGTCGTAGACGACACCGATCGTTGGAGTTCCGTCGCGGCGAACCAGTGCGATCGACACCGCGTGTCCCGGTGTACCCTCAATGAAGGGCAGCGTGCCATCGATCGGGTCGATGCACCAGAAGTAGTCAGCGCTAAATCGGC
>CAYZYB010000722.1:0-3504 GCA_964481505.1 uncultured Planctomycetaceae bacterium
TGCCATGCACCGGAATTGGGCATTCACCCAATTTAAGCATGGAAACTCAACCCGCTCAATCCGGTGATGGCGGGCGTTATGCGGCAAACTATGCGAAGTGTAATTCCCATCCTGGTGGTCATGGCTATCGGTTGCTCAGAAGCACCTTCAGAGAAGCTGAATTCTGTTGCCCCCGTGGTATCTGCGGATCGCCCCGTGGTATCTGCGGATCGCCCCGCGGTCGACGACCCAATTGACTGGACTCCGGCTAATGAGTCGGGAATCGAAAGCCTTGATGGCACCACTCGCTTGGAATTCTCGGAACATCACACATTTGTGTTGAAGCACTTCCATGTTGACGACATTGGACTACCGTCGTACGAGGCAGGGTATTTGTGGGATCCACACATCTGGCAGGACCGTAAAAACGAGTACCCGGAATGGGATGCACCAAAAAACACCTGCCTGATGATCAGATTTAGTCGTGCGATTCTTGAGAAGATTGTGCGGCATCTAAAGGGCAACTGGGGTAGACCAATCAGTGTCAAAGAATTTCAGGTGATCGTCGATCTAAAATGCGATCCCGAATTGTTTGGCAAGTACGGCTTGACGAAGGAAGCAGCCGAATCACTCAGTGAAGAAAAAGTGTACAAGGTCCTACGCGCGATGGTGCCCTTATGGCAAAAGGACAGGGATGTCGAGGCGACGGTCCGACAGTTTTACACGAAACTGTCCAGTCGACTGCCAAATGCTAAGGTTCCGTCTCCCGACGAGTTGCTGCCAACGCTCAAGTAGTGTCTCATAACAAGTGCGTGAACCCGAGTTGTGTCGGGCCGTTTCCTGAATTCATCGTCGCTCGTTACAACCGGGTTACGCTAAACGTTATTTGGTTCAGTGCTTATTCGGGTTCGTAATGTTGCGCGGACAGAATCGCATTCTTGTAAGACGTCGTTCGTCGGCTGATGGCCGGCATAGTGTTTAGGTTGGCGGAAGTCGCTCTCGTTATCTCCGGAGCCACTGTTGTTCACCGAATTATTGCTGCGGTTGAAAGCTGCTCGGTCTGGCACGTTGGCACAATCTCCGCCACGCCGACAAATTGCTTCGATTCACGCAAATTCAGTTCTTCCGACACCCGGAGCTCCCAGGCAGGCAACAATAATCGCTTTCAGGGCTTCCAGTCAGTCGCCACTTGTGTAAACTGATCGCTGTGCAGCGTCGTCTGTTTCAGCCACGCTCAATCTCAACAAAATAACAATGCCATGCACCGAAATTGGGCATTCACCCGATTTAACCGTGGAAACTCAACCCGCCCAATCCGGTGATGGCGGGCGTTATTGCCTATGGAGACATCCGATGAATGACTACCTTTGGGTGATACCGACATTGCTCGCTGTGACTGCGGCCGGATATATGATCTACGCCATCTCGACACGCGGTCAGCGTGGTGCAATGTTTGGCCACAAGATTGCCGCGACCGAAGAAAGGGCAGTCGAATACCGCCACCGCGGCGCGAAGCATACGATCCGAATCCACCGCTTTACTGACGTCGATCTTTTTGGGCTCGAGATAGGCAGGTGGATCGGGATCTTTGGGGAAACGTCTCCGATTGTTGTTCCGCGGGAACAGCTATTGCACTTGCGTGATCTGATCTCGGAGTTCATTGATGATGGGACAGAAGTCGACAATCAGCATTGATGCTTTGCACCCAGATATTCTCGGAATGGACGTAAAGTACCAAGGCGACGAAACTCGGCGATAACAATACCATGCACCGGAATTGGGCATTCACCCAATTTGAGAATGGGAATCCAACCCGCCCAATCCGGTGATGGCGGGCGTTCTGCCACTAAGCGAGACAACGTCATGCGTCGACGCGGAATCACCATGATTGAGCTCATGGTCTCGATGGGCATCGTCGGCATCGTCATTGCAATCGCAGTCCCGGCGATTCAGTCGGCACGCGAATCAGCGCGGCGTATTCAGTGCCAAAACAATCTCCGACAGATACTTGTTGCCACACAATCGCATCATACCGCTCACGGGGCATTGCCGTCATTCTACAATGGGTCGGCGCTCAGCTATCCGTTAAAGGAATGGGACCTCTTTCACATGCATTCCTGGCGAGTACCGCTGCTGCCGTACCTTGAGCAATCCGTGCTGAAAGAGGAGCTTGAATGGGGAGCCCTGGCCACTGCACCAGAGAATGCTTCTGTAGCGCAGACCGTGGTGCCGACCTTCATTTGTCCGAGTGGCGGTGACCCCACAATCATGGGATGGGGGCTCAAACATGAGTCTATCGGTGTTCCACCAAATAATGTTCAAGAGAAGGACCGCTACTACGTTGTTCGTAGCGACTACGACGCGATGGCAGGCATTCAAGTGCTGCCCGATCCTTTCCCCGCAAATGCAAACGTCAGCTCCGTCGAGTTTGTGCGTTTGGGGATTTGGGGGTGGCCTGCATTCGACACCGGACTGACAACAGGATCTCAATTGTCACGATATCGGCAGGGAAAGTTCCGCGATGTCAGTGACGGATTGTCGAATACGATTGCGGTTGTGGAGCGCTCAGGAAAACCAATAGCCTTGCTCAACGGAAAGCCCAGTGTCACGCCCGACAATCCGGATGCTGACTACCCGGGCCAGGTTGGCTGGTCAGCCAGCAATACGTTTGATTGGTCGATCAACAAGAACGGCATTGGTGTCAACGAATCGAATTTCGGCGGCACTTATTCCTTTCATCCTGGTGGAGCCAATGTCGGGATCGCTGATGGGTCCGTTCGATATCTCTCGGACTCAACGGATTTCAAAACTCTGGTAAGACTTTATGGCAGATTGGACGGTGGCTTGCCAGAATGAAATTGTAGCAGAACAAAGCCGTCAACCGGAGCACTCATTCACGCGGCAATTGAAATCACAGGCTTCCGGTCGTGCCTGGTTATGGCAGAAGTTATGCCGCTACCGAATGGCAGTCGCTTCGTTGCGGTACTGACAGAATGAATCCTCACCATGGACGCACAGACACTCCGGCTGACATGCAAACGTGGGTGCTTCAAGCTTGAACTTCTCGCCGCTCCTGAAGGATTGTCGCCGACTGAAGATAGCCGAGAGGTGCATGTGGTTATTGGAGACTCAGGGTGTTGGCGGGCGGTTCTCTTTCTACTCCCAGACAAGAACTCTGACGATCCCGATGTTGCCATGAACGCCGACGAATGGTCAGCTCCTGCCCGATGGGATGACCCGACAATGCTTTTTGTGCCATCCTTTGATAACGAGAGTATTCTCGCGGCATTTGAGTACGTCCTGGACAACATGCTTGAAGCCTCGGCTTTCGAGCATGAAGATTATTGGGAGTGATGCCCTGCGGTGGGCTACCAACAAGTGGCTGGCTAACATTTGTGTGAACCGCAGTGGCGAATCCGGGCCAAACTGAAATCAACGCGTAACTTCGCCGCCCGGTTATGCTTGTCATTATACTGCAAAGGCTGGGCGTTTGTATCTAAGTTGCCTGTGCCCAGTGTGTGATCA
>CAYZYB010000723.1:0-3499 GCA_964481505.1 uncultured Planctomycetaceae bacterium
GAGAAGCTCATTTGGAAAGGCACCCAGACCGAAGTCAACAGTGCTCATCCCACAAAGGACGGCACATTCGTTCTTACGGAAGCTGGTCCGAAGCCGCGTCTGCTGGAAGTCGATGAATCCGGAAAAGTGTTGGTCGAATTTCCTCTGCAATGTCAGTCCGGCAACGCACACATGGAAACTCGCATGGCACGCAAGCTAGACGACGGTACTTACCTCGCTCCACACCTGCTGGATTTTGCGGTAAAGCACTACGATAAAACCGGCAAGGTTCTTGGCCAGTTTGACACAACAGTCGACGGAGACCCCGAACACAAAATCCACTCCTGGCCCTTCACGGCGATCCGCCAGGCAAACGGCAACACTCTGGTTTGCTGCACTCACGCAAACCGCGTTGTGGAATTCGACGCCGACGGAAAAGTGATCTGGCAACTCACTAACGAAGATCTCCCGGGGCCATGGCTACAGGATCCCTGCGGCGGCCAGGTCCTTCCCAACGGAAACATCGTCATCACCAGCTATGCAGGTGGCCGCAAAGATCGAAAGGCTCCGAAACTGATCGAAGTCAATCGTGACAAAAAAGTCGTCTGGACCTATCGCGACGGAAACAAAGACGGAATTCATCACTTCCAGATTCTGACCGCAGATGGAAAGGCCCTTCCTGAACCGCCATTGAAGTAACAACCAACGTCACAAACCCGCAGACAATCTGAAATCTCTCATCTGAAATTTCAAATCAAACGCAACTCCTCACCCCCCCACTTTCTCCCCATCAATCCCATGCTCAAAGCTATCTCCGCCATCGCAATACTGACCGCCACTGTTGTTCCGGCATGGTCTGCAGACTCTTCGATCTCGTGGCCATTCCGCAGCGGGCCAACTCTCAACGGTCACGTCAGCACTGCCGACGCAAAAGGACTGCCGACGGAATTCGATGAAGCTTCCGGCAGCAACATCAAGTGGAAAATCAAGCTCGACGAATTCGGACACTCCACAGCGATTATCGGAGATGGCAAGGTCTGGCTAACCGCGGCCAACAACGATGGAACAAAACAGTACGTGTATTGCATCGACGCCGAAACCGGCAAAGTACTGCACCACAAACTACTGTTTGAAAATGCGGAGCCCGAACCGCTGAACAACACGATCAACACCTACGCTTCACCATCCTGTGCATTGGAAGCCGATGCGGTTTATGTCCATTTCGGTTCCTATGGCACGGCAAAACTAAATCCGGAAACAGCAGAAGTTATCTGGGAACGACGCGACATCAAATGCCGACACTACCGCGGACCAGGATCATCACCAATCCTCTTCGAAGACCTCTTAATCCTCACCTTCGACGGAGTCGATGCTCAGTTTCTGACAGCCCTCAACAAAACGACCGGCAAGACGGTTTGGCGAACAGATCGTTCGACCGACTACGGCGACCTGGATGACGACGGCAACCCAAAACGCGAAGGCGATCTCCGCAAAGGCTACAGCACGCCAGCATTGGTCGAAGTCAACGGACGGACGCAGGTCGTTTCCATCGGTTCACGAGCGGGTTTCGGCTACGACGCGCTGACCGGAAAAGAAGTCTGGGGCTTTCGCCACGACGACTTCAACGCCGCCGCACCACCGATCTTCTACAAGAACTTTGCCATCGTGAACACGGGTTCCAGTCGAGCCAACCTGAAAGCGATTGAACTGAACGAAACCACCACTGGCGACATCACCGACACTCACATCAAATGGGACCGCAAGAAGGGGAATTCCCGCCTGGCTTCTCCGCTGCTGATCGGTAATCGCGTCTACATGATTACCGACAAAGGCGTCGCCAACTGTGTCGACGCCGACACGGGTGAAGAAATCTGGAAAGACCGCGTCGGCGGCACCCACGTCGCATCTCCGCTCGCCGCCAACGGTCTGATCTACTTCTGCAGCGAAGAAGGCGACACCACAATCATCAAAGCGTCCGACAAGTTCGAAATCGTATCAAAGAACACACTCGCAGAAGGCATGCGAGCATCACCGGCCGTCGCCAATGGCCGTCTGTATCTACGAACTTTCGGTCACCTCTACTGCATCGGCAAGTAATCGTAGGTCAGGCTGTGCCTGACGATGATCGCGATGAATTCCGGTTTGCGTCAGCCACAGCCTGACCTACCGTTTTTCTTCTCGCGCCGTTTCAAGCAGCTTGATCCACGGGCCGACGTAGTGTCCGTTGTCATGGAAAGTGCGGCCGCTGACCAGGTTGCCATCGATGACGCACGGTTCGTCGACAAAGATGCCGCCACAGACTTCTAAATCGAACTTACACTTACCAACAGTCGCCATTCGACGTCCGCGTACGCAATCTGCATACGCGGGAACTTCCACACCATGGCAAACGCTGGCCACTGGCTTATTGGTTTCGAAAAAGTGTTTCGTGATGCGAACAAGGTCTTCGTCATAGCGGATGTATTCGGGCGCTCGTCCGCCACTGAACAAAATGCCCGCGTAGTCCGCTTCCTGAACTTCGCAGAACGGCACGTCGCATTCGATCGTGTAACCCTCCCACTCTTTCGTGATCGTCCAGCCGGGTTTCACTTCATGCATCACCATTTGATACAGTCGCTTTTCCGGCGCGGTGATCACCGGCTGAAAACCGGCTTCGATGAGTCGGTAGTACGGGTACAGAGTATCGACCGTTTCCGTTGCGTCGCCAACAACTATGAGAACCTTTTCCATTGAACAGAATCCGCTGCTTTCTGAAACTTAACTGACCTGATGGAAGCCTTACCTGCATACTCTACTGATTCCGCTGAGCTTCGTGCACTGATCAGATGAAGAAGCTTGATTCTTCCGGCAAGAGCCTACGTCCCCTCTGAAACCTTCCTTCTTGTCCACTCCAGAATCCGACACTCAAACCCCGCGCCCAACACATCCCGGCTGGCTGATGTTGCTTATCGCTGCTGCTGCGATCTTCATGTCGGCTCCTGGGCAGTCATTTTCGGTGGCCGCATTCGTCGACCCCATGCTGCTGGAACTGCACCTCAATCGGACCACCTATTCTGTCGCTTACATGGTCGCAACGCTGATCGGCGGGTGCATCCTGCCGTTCATTGGCCGCATTGTCGATAAGTTCGGCGCTCGAATCGTATTACCGATCGTTGCGCTGGGCCTCGGACTCGCCTGCTGCTGGATGTCGCAGCTAACAGGAATCGTCAGCCTGTACGTCGGCTTCACTATGATTCGCTGTCTGGGACAGGGGTCGCTAACGCTCATCGGCAACTGGATTGTCGGGGAATGGTTTCAGGAATACCGCGGGCGAGCGGCCGGAATCTGCGCCGTTGGCGGCACGCTTTCCGTGCTCATCATGCCGCAATTCAACAACCTGCTGATCAACCAGTATGGCTGGCGAGCGGCGTTGATGATTCTCGGCGCAACGGTCTGCATCACATTGGTCGTGCCTGCGATCTGGCTGCTGCGAGATCGCCGGGAAGTTCTTGGCCTGCTGCCGGATGGAAAGTTCCCTGAC
>CAYZYB010000724.1:0-3499 GCA_964481505.1 uncultured Planctomycetaceae bacterium
ATCCCACCCATGCCTGCGAATCTCACACCGATGTACCACAAAGCCGAACGCGACTATCGGCGTGCGCAGTCCGTGGCAGAACAGGTCGAATGCCTGCAGTTAATGCTTCAGCTGCTGCCGAAACACAAAGGCACCGATAAGCTGCAGGCGGATCTTAAGTCGCGGCTCAGCGAAACGCGACGAACACTGCAACAGCAGGCGAACGCTCCCAAAAGCGGCAGAAGCTATCGCATCCCGCGTCAGGGCGCCGGACGCGTGGTGATCATCGGCGCACCAAATTGCGGAAAGAGTCGGATCGTAAAAGAACTCACGCGAGCCGAGCCGGAAGTGGCCGCGTTTCCGTTTACCACGCGAGAGCCCTTTCCGGCAATGATGGAATGCGAGGGTGTTCAGGTACAGTTGGTGGACACTCCTCCCGTCACGGCTGGGCAGCTGGAACCCTGGATGCTGAATCTTGTGCGAACGGCCGACGCCGCAGTTTTGGTATTCGACGGATCGTCTGATGACGCTCCGGAAGAAACGGCCGCCGTCATTCGAGAATTCTCCGATCGAAAAACTCACTTCGCGACAACCACGGGCTTCGACAAAACGTCGTTTGCGGCAGTCAACATCACAACGCTGCTGGTAACGACACATGCCAGCGATGACGACTCCCACGAACGCTTCGAATTGCTGAAAGAACTGGAAAGCGTTTCCATCCCAATGCTGGCGACCGAACTTGATGATGCGGAGTCTCTGGCCATCCTTCGTCGTCGAATCTTCGAACAACTGACCCTGATCCGCGTGTTCACCAAACCTCCAGGGCAACCGCCCGACATGACGTCACCGCTGACGGTTTCCGTGGAAGGCACGGTCGAAGACCTGGCGCTGCAGATTCATGCCGATCTGGCGGCCAAGCTAAAGAACGCAAAACTCTGGCGAGACGGCGGCCACGAAGGACAAACTGTCGGCCGCGACCATGTGCTTCGCGATGGAGACATAGTTGAGCTACACTGACCGGCTGAAATCGACTAAAGGTAGTTTTTCAGCACCATGCCAGCCGCATCCGTGGATGGCGTCTGCTTTTCTTATCCAACCACCCAACGCACTCGGCAAGACTTCGCGAAGCGGATGATTCTGCAATCCGCTTCGTGAAACACAACATCATGCGAAAACTCACTTCGCTAACAGACTCCGATGCCGCCCGAAAACTCGCATCGTACCTCGCCGTCAAGGGCATTCAGACGTCAGCGGAAGACGAGGACGGCGAATGGGTTATTTGGTACCACGACGACGAAGACCGTGAAGAAGCAACGGCAATCGTTGCTGAGTATCAACAAAACCCCAATGACCCGCGATACGAAGCGGCGGAACGAAAAGTTCGGAGTGTTTTTCTGGAAGCGAATCGCCTGCAGAAAGAAATGACCCGTGATCAGCAACGACTGCAAAAGCGGTCGAGCGGTTCCTGGTGGCACTGCTATCCGGCGACTTACATCACCATCGGGATCTGTATTGTCATTGCCGTGGTCTGCACGGAATGGAAAAACCTGCAGACCGGCCCCTTCGGCACGCCACGATTTTGCAACCGAGCGGATTCTGAATTACGGGCGAAACTTGTCGCCTACAACGACGAGGCGAAGGAAGTCTACGACAAACGATTTCACAACGTCGCCACGAAAATGTATCTCGACTACCGCAGCCAGGCGAAAAAAGAAGATGGCCCTCCGTTTGCAGATGCACAGACGTTCGTCAACAACTGGACACCCGCGCAGCGCCGGACAGCTCACTGGAAGTGCATTCCCGCCGCTTTTTCGGCACTCCTCCACAGCGGCGAAATCTGGCGACTCGTCACGCCCGCGCTGCTGCACCTGAGCTTCATTCATATCGCCTTCAACCTGTTTGCCTTTCACAATTTGGGGCGAGCAGTCGAATACATACGCGGCACGGGGCGTTTTGTCACGCTGTGCCTGCTGGTGGCAGTCGGATCTGCGGTCGTGCAGATTTTCTGGAGCGGCTGGAATTTCGGCGGAATTTCGGGAGTGATCTTTGGACTTGTTGGATACATTTGGATCAAAGGAAAAACGTCTCCGCAGCACGGATTGGGAATGACTCAACGAGGCATTGGAATGGCATTCCTTTGGCTATTCCTTTGCATGGCGGGAGCTTTGGGAGATAATATCGCCAACGGAGCGCACGTCGGAGGGCTAATTGTCGGTATGATTCTCGGCTATCGGGAAAGCTTCTGGAAACGGTTTTGGCCAACGAACAAAAACGGCAGCGGTGAACTGAACACCACCGAATGACGATCACAAAACATAAACTGCGTTGGCGGACCGGGACTTACCGACGACAACACAGGAATGCTGTGCGAGAACTGGCAGCACAAAAAACAAACGGCGGGAGCCACATATGACATCAGAAAATCAACCGGACCAGGAATCAGCAACGAATTCAGAAGTTCCCAGCGCTCCCAGCGAATTCGAACAGCTGTCGGATGAGCAAATGAGCCTGATGGGTGAGTTCTGGCTGTTCATCAAAGAAGAAAAGAAATGGTGGCTGACCCCCATCATTCTGGTTCTTCTGGGCGTCGGCATTCTGGTCGCCCTGACGTCAACTGGCGCAGCACCGTTCATCTACACGCTGTTTTAGGATCAACGCACGGCGTGACGGAGGGCCGGTTAGTTGTTTCGTGTGGGACAACTCTATGAGCCTTCCACGCCGTGAAACGCTGAGTGGGCGACTCGAAGATTCGCTCTTCATTGAAAAACTGCGATCACCCGAAGTCCGAGACGGCATGGTCGGAGTAACACTGCGATGCAGCTATGCGCTAGGTGTCGGCAGCAAACGTTACCGACCGCCACGACCCTGTGACGTCAGTTCCAGAACGTCGAGCCCGTCGCCTTCGTCAAACGGTCGGACACGGCGATACCAATTGCCCCAGGTCTGGTATGCTTTGGTGCGCCACTTATTGGCGACTTCGACTTTCGTTTCGTTGTCAGCGGTTTCGGCACCGGCCAAAGGTTCCAGGGAGAGACCAAATCCGTTGGGTTTCCGAGCGATGTAGCGTAATGCACGCAGAGCTTCCACATTACAGTCCACACTTGGATCTCTTATCCCCTGCATCATCAAAGGGAGTAGAGCAAAATCCCCTGTGCGTCCCAATGCCCAGTAAGCTGTACGACGACTATCGGCATTGGGGCTCTTCAGAAGCTTCTTCAGCATATCCACCTGGCCGATCAATTCGTCACGAGAACTGAACGTCACTTTCTCGACGATATCGTCTGTGTTGACATCCAGTTTTTCCAGATCGTCAACACTCGCCATAATGCCTCCCAGCAACTCATCCAGCGGCCCGAGCTCTTTTTTCTTCTTGTCTTCGCCACCAAACAGTTTGTCCAGGCCACGAGACCCCTTCATTACTCCTTTGCCGAATTCTTTCTCGATGATCTGCTTTGTTGAACGCATAAAATACAGAATCGCAAGAGAAGCTCCGACACGTGCATTGGAGTGTGTATTAAAC
>CAYZYB010000725.1:0-3487 GCA_964481505.1 uncultured Planctomycetaceae bacterium
TTTCGTGGTGCAGTCTAACGCTAAATACTCGTCGACAGTGTTGCCGCTAGCGGCACAGCGAGCACCACGGCAGCTCAACGCCGCCCGAGTCTACTCTAACAGAAAAGGTCAAACATGATCACACGCAAAGCCCCTACCTGGCTCATACTGGTTCTTGGAATCATCATCGGTGGCGGTTTCATGATGATGAAACCGCACGAACCGCTGAAGGCAGCATCGGCCAGCGGCAACGACAAATTTTCGATGGCAACGATTCCTATTACGACGAACATGACCGACACAGAAGCAGTCTTCGTGCTGGATCACCTCACCGGAATTCTTCGCGGCGGCGTTCTGAACACACAGACAAATACCTTCACACATACCTACCTTCGCAACGTCGCGCTTGACTTTCAGTTGAACCCGGCAACGCCGGAACCGAAATATTCTATCGTGGGCGGACCGGCGACCATGCGAGCGGGCGGTGGAACTCTACCGGCTAACGGTGTCATTTACGTCGCCGAACTCACATCCGGCGGCGTGCTGGCCTACGGTTTTCCGGCACCTCGCGGCCGAGGAAGTAAGATTCCAATTCCCATGGTGCAAATGGATGGATTTTCATTCCGTGAACCCGCCGGCGGCTAAAACGGTAAGAGCGAGGTCGCGTGAGCGGCAAATTGTACAATCCCTGAACCGCCGGAATGTAAAATTGCATTTCGGCGGTTTTCGTGCGCTAAGATTTACATCGCCGGCGGAACATCCAGTCTGATGGTTTCAGACTTTGGATTCCCTCGTGGCCAGGAAAGTACGAATCGCGTGCCCTCCTGAGCTTCGCTTTCAATTCGAATCCGCCCGCCGTGTTCTCGAATAATTTTGCGACTGACCGGCAAACCAATTCCCGTCCCGCGTTCTCCTTTGGATGATTCGAACACCTGAAACACGCTGGCACGCTGGTCTTCGGGGATTCCAGGTCCGTTGTCCGTCACTGCAACCAAAACCACGTCGTTGTCTCGGTCGTAATTCGTCTGCAAAATCACGTGTCCGTCTTCAGACTCGGCAACCGCGTCGATTGCGTTGGCGACAATATTCAGCACCGCGCGATGAATCCCTTCCTGATCGAATTCAGCCAGTGGAATCTGCTGCTGTGGACGAAACTCGAACCGCACGCCGTTCTCTTCGGAAGACAGCCGGGCCAGTTCTGCCACTTCTTCACACACGTGGTTCACATTTCCAGTCTCCAGCTTTGGCACGCGTTCTTTACTGAACGACAGCATATCCATCACCAAATCTGATATCCGCGTCTGATTTCTTTCGACGATTCCCCATCCCTGACGAACCAGTTCGTCCTGAGACTGATTCAATCCCATTTCGATGAGGTATCCTCCTCCCTTGATCCCCTGCAGAATGTTCTTGATGTGGTGACTTAGCACCGCCACAGTTTGGCCCATTGCCGCGAAGCGTTCGGCTTTTACCAGCGCCGACTGGAACTGTCGCGATTCGACGGCCAACGCTGTCTGGCGTGCCACTGCGAGCACCGATCTCAGGTGTTCGTCGTTAAAACGCCCGCCAGACGACGCCGTCGCGCCGGGCAGGGCGTCTGTGGAAATGTCCAGATAGATCACTCCAGCGAGTTGTTCCTGTCCGCGCATGGGAGCACAAATGGCTTCGCGAATTCCCGATTGCACAATGCTCTGTCCACTAAAACGCGCGTCGCTCATCGCGTCGGAAGTCCGCACAGCCTGACCATGTTGCATGACGTGTCCGGTAATCGAACGCGAAATCGGCATCTGCTCTTCTGCGGCTGGTGACTTACTGTCGTTCTGTTCGCGACGGCAGAAGACAAACGGCATCAGATCACCACCGACAGGATCGCGAAGAAGCACGCAGCCTCGGTCGGCGCCGACAGATGTCAAAGTCAACTGCAGGACTTTCTTTAGCAGAGATTCCTGACTGTGTGCTGGACGGACGAGCTCTTCCGCGACTGTGTATAGTAATTCCAGGCCAGTCTGCTGAGCCGGCCAAACCGCAACCGAAGACGCTGGTTCTGCCTTCACCTGCTGAACAATCGCCGAGTGCTGTGCCGACAGATCGTCGTCGATAAGCTGGACGTCTTCAGACGGCGTTGCGTCCCCGATGCCTCCAACAACCTGAAACGTCAACAGCGTCGTACCGATCCGAATCGCATCACCATGCGCCAAAGTGGCGTCTTCAATTCGTCCACCGTTCAGGTAAGTGCCATTGGCGCTTCGCAGGTCCGTTAGCCGAAAAGCCTCACCATCGTACCGGATACTGAGATGCTTTCTCGAAACTTCAGTGTCATCAACCCGAATTTGCGTCCCCACGCTCCGACCAATAATCAACGGGCCGTCATCACCATGAAGGTCGAATCGCGTGCCGGCGCTGGGGCCGTTCACAACAAGTAGAGTGGCTTCGTTCATCGGGCAGGCATGAGAGAGGCGGGAATTTTCTCGTATTCAATCGTATCAACAAAAGTCGGTTCGAAATAGCTGCCCGATGATTTTTCATTGAGAGCAGGTGCGGTAGCAGATTGTTGCCTTTGAATTGGGTGGCCGAGGTTGGACTGAGCCCGCTAAGGAAACCCTGGGGTGCGCTCGTGCCTCGCTCCAACCACGGCCACACTCTACAGCTTCGCAACTTTCTGCGACGACACCCATATTTCAACACCTAAGGCGTGAGCTGATAGTGATCGTTATGACGGAAACTGCTTCGGAACCATAATGATAAGTTCCCCGGATGTTTCTCGACTCTTGGCGACCATTCCGTTCGCCGATATAATGCCGCCCGTTCAAAACACGTTTACGTCTATCAACGAAAGCCCCCAATGCGTCGATCTTTTTCTGTGTTGATTCCCTGTGTTCTTCTTGCTGCCTGCATCAGCCAAACGACGGCGCAGGACGCAGATTTCAAGCCACTGTTCAACGGTGAGAACTTTGACGGATGGGAACAGGCAGGTGGTGAGGCAGAGTATCGGATTGAAGACGGAGTCATCATTGGCAAATCTGTCCCCAAGACGCCAAACAGCTTTATGTGTACACAGAAGCTGTACAGGAATTTCGTATTGGAATACGAATACAAGTGCGACGCTCTGCTGAATTCGGGAGTGCAGTTTCGCAGCAATGTCTATGGAGTTGAAATCTATGTGGACATTGCTGATGGAAAGAAAAGAAGAATCCCGGCCGGGCGAGTGCATGGTTATCAGGTCGAAATTGATCCCAACAAACCGGAGCGCATGTGGAGTGGCGGTATCTACGACGAAGGTCGACGCGGCTGGTTGTTTCCAGGTTTGCGCGGTGGCAACGAAGAAGAGTTCACGAAAAAAGGCCAGGCTGCATTTAAACCGGGCGAATGGAATTCTGTCCGTGTCAAGTGCGACGGAAACAAAATCCAAACCTGGCTGAATGAAGAACTACGAGCAGACTTCGAAGACGACATGACCGCGCATGGAGTGATCGCCCTCCAGGTCCACGGCGTTGGCAAACACGAAGAA
>CAYZYB010000726.1:0-3483 GCA_964481505.1 uncultured Planctomycetaceae bacterium
GGTCTGGAGTATTCAAAATGGTGAATTTTTTGTTGAAGAGCAAAGAGACCGATCATGTGCGTGGGCGAGCACGGATTGTGGCGGCGGTCGTGCTGATCGGGCTTCCGATTCTGGCTTTCATTGTTCCAGTGCCATTTGGTGTGGTCACTCAAGGGCTGATAGGCGCTGAAGTCGAACACTTCGTCAACGTTGATTCCCCGGGAGAATTTCAAAACAGTCTCGTAAAATCGGGCCAGCAAGTGACCGCTGCAGCACCGCTAATGACCTTGAAGAATCAACGACTCATTGAAGAACTGGATGTTTCGAAAGCAGCCTTACAGGCCGCGATGTTGCGTTGGCAGGTTTTGCAGAATCAGGACCCCGCCGCGGCAGCACGACAAAAGCCGGAAGTGACAGAACTTCAGCAGCAAGTCGACGAAATGACTCGCCGTGTCAGCAAGTTAACCGTCGCCGCTCCGGATGAAGGACGAGTCGTGCGATTGATCTCCGACACCAGTCACGGCCGCTTCCTGGAAGAAGGTGAACGTCTTGCTGTGATCGTCGACGGACGTCCGCTGCTGAGAACGTGGGTCAACGAAGATCAACTTGGCAGCATCAAAAAAGAAACAGGCCAGGAAGTCAGCTTTCGAATCCCCGGCCGATCGATGTCGACCTACACAGGACGGATCGTCAGCGTCGAACCAGCAGCAGAAAACGTCTTCGAACATCTGGCTCTCACGTACGTTGGCGGAGGCGAAATCCTGGTCAACCCGTCCACCGGAAAGCCAGTGGAGCCCGTGTTTCAGATAGATATCGAACCATCACAAGATGTTCTGAAACTGACCGAACATGGTGCACGAGTGAACCTGCAGATTCCTCGACGGCACGAAAGTATCGCCGCATGGACAGCTCGCAAGTGTGTTCGCTTTGTGCAACAGCTGTGGCTGGCTTAGACATTGCCTTAGTTCCCTGAGTGAACGCAAACAATTCAAACATTCATTAGCACGGAAACTACGTCATGATACGAACATTCATTCTCGCCGCGGTTTGTTGTGGTTCGGGCCTGTGTCACGTTGCTGCCGCCGACGACTTCGACGGTCTGCTCAGCGACCAGTTTCACGGCGTCGCCAAGCCCGCTCAAATGGCCGACCTTCCATCACTGGTTCCGGGCACAATTTCTAAGGTGCATGTCAAAGAAGGTCAACGCGTCAAAAAAGGAACTCCGCTGGTGTCGATGGATGATCGAGTGCCCAAAGCGAGACTTGCGGCGGCCGCAATTGAAGCTCAGTTGACGGGAGCTTTGAAGCGGGCGGAAGTTGACGTCAAGATGACGGAAAGCCGCCTGCATCGCCTACAAATGGCCCTTAGCTACGGTGCTGGGGCAAATTTTGAACTCCAGGAAGCTCAGGGGATTCGCGATCAGGCCGTCGCCGCTGTCGACCAGCAGCGTGATATTCTGAAGGCGGCCGAAGCCAATCGGCAGTTGGCGGAAGCTCAGTTATCGCAATACACAATCGTCGCCCCGTTCGATGGTGTCATTACAGAGCTGCACAAAAAGTCAGGAGCTGTTGATCCGACTCAGCTTGTCGTGAGCATGGCGAATCTGGATTCGCTGGAGGTGGAAATGCACTTGCCGTCGCGGATGGTCGGCCGTGTTGAAACAGGACAAACCGTGAGCTTAAAAGCAGGGGCTCCCATTTCCACTAACCTCGTGGCGTCTGTGCTGTCGGTCTCGCCAATCATTGACTCTGCGAGCAACACATTCCGCTGTCTGCTGACGATTCCGAACATGGAAAAGCCGCGCCCTGCCGGCTTTAGTGTGGTCGTCAACGAAAGCGGCACAGCCAACCGTGTAAGCCAGGCACGTTAAGCGAATCCTCTTTGCCGTCAGCTTCTGTTTGGACGTCGGCCTACAGCAGCGACAGCTACTCTGCCGACGGCGGTTCGACATCACTCATCATTTCGCGGACTTTTTCTCCAACGAATTCGAAGATCACACCACCAAACTGAACCAACACCCAAATGAGCGCCGCGATCACTGCCAAATACAGGATCAGTGAAGCCATGCCGACGACGTTGCGCCCTTTGTTTTTGATCCAGCGTTTCCAGTGGCGGCTCTTTTCGTCTTTTTCGACCTGCTTATAGAGGCTCTTCATGTCCTCCTGCTTCATCCGGGCCGTTGTTTTGCTGAGTTGGTTTTCAATCGCCTCAGTGAATTCCGGAAACTGTGCCAGGGCCACGTAGGAACCACTGGCGGAAGCCTTCGCCTTCGCCTTCGCGGTAATCGCGCCTGCAGCAATCATCTTAAGAATGCGTCCAGTGCTGAGTTTTTCGACGACCGTGGCGCCCTTTGCATCTTCGAACTGCACGAACCACGTTCGCGATGCCTTTTTCTTCTTGCGTGACTGCGCGTCTCTTTTGGATGAAATATCGCCGCTCGGAATTCCCATGGCTCTTCCCATGGTATTGTTCATCGCCGCCATCGTGGGAGCCGTTGAACTTGAGACCGATGTGGGCTGGGCGCCGTCAACGAACGTCAACGCGGGACTATGAATTCCCAACGATCCCAGGGCCGTCACAATTTCGCCACAGGTTTCGTAACGATGTTTCGGCTCTTTGGCCATCATCTTATCAATGATCAGATCGAGCTTTTCGGGGATCTCCGGGCGGACACGCCGAGCCGGTTCGTACTTGCCGGATTCTTTGGCCATGATGAGTTCGAGTGCGGAATCTCCCTTGTACGGAAGCGCGCCCGTGAGCATGTGATACAGGGTGGCTCCCAGAGCATAAATATCGCTGCGTTGATCGACCGTTTTCGCGCTGCGAGCCTGTTCGGGGGCCATGTACAGCGGGGTTCCCAGGCCTGTGCCGCTTTGCGTCATTGAGACGTCTTCGTCGATGACTTTCGCCAGCCCAAAGTCGGCAACTTTCACGACACCTTTACTGGTCAGCAGGATATTGTCGGGCTTAATATCGCGATGCACCATGTTCAGGTCATGAGCGTGCTTCATGCCTTCGGCACAAACCATCGCAATGTGAACAGCATCACCAATGGAGAATTTTTCGAGTTTATCGAGCCAGTCCTGAACGCTTTTGCCATCGACGTATTCGATGGCGACGAAGTGGATCCCTTTGAAAGAATCAACCGCGTACACTTTGACGATATTGACATGATCGAGCTTCGCCATCGAACGCGCTTCGCGCATGAAGCGGTTGACGAAGTCTTCTTTCCCGCCCAGATCCTTGGAAAGTGTCTTGAGGGCGACGAGACGGTCCAGGCTGATTTGACGCGCCAGGAACACTTCGCCCATGCCGCCTTTGCCGAGCTTCTTCTTGAGTTCGAAGTCACCTACCTTTTTGACAGCCTTTTTCTTCTGTCGAGTGGCAGGTTTGTCAGATTTGTCAGGTTTTCCTTCCGCCACGTCTGGATACCTCGATGCCGATTGCGTTGTGGATTTTGGGGAGAGGAGTCGCGGACAGTCGGTCTTTGCCGCGATGGTAGGA
>CAYZYB010000727.1:0-3482 GCA_964481505.1 uncultured Planctomycetaceae bacterium
TCCTGGCAGTGATCGCTCAGCCCAAACTGACCTTAGAAAAGGAGAGGCTTGACCTTCAACTCCAGCAATTGCGAAGCAGCGTCGCTGCCAGTCCGCTAGATCGGCGAAAACGAATTCAGGAACAGGTCGCCAGCCTGCAGGTTCAGGAAAAACAAATTGAAGCTCAGTTGGCCAATGGGGTTTTGAAAGCTCCATTCGACTGCATAGTTCAACGTGCTAGTGTCTCCGTCGGTAAGTCGATCAGTCCGATCGTTGCCGCCTTCGATGTCGTCGCCGATCAACAGCCTGTCGTTGCCGGCAGGCTGTCAGAAGGCGTCTTTTCACAATTGCGTACTGACCAACCGATCTGGGTGTCAATTGCCGGCCAAACAATCAAATGCAGAATTATGGAGGCAGATTCTGACGGCACCACGGTCGCTGCTGAATTCACGGAACCGGTCTCGCGCGAACTTTGGTTGTTTGACGAAGTGATTGAAGCTCGCTTTCGACTTCAGGCAGAAAAGAACGGTTACTGGTTGCCAATCAACGCGCTTCGGCGCGATGCGGATGAACGGTGGAATGTCCTCGCCGCAAGGACGGAATTCACAGATGAGTCTTCCGCCGTGCTCTTAGAAAGTCGCTCTGTGAATGTACTGCGTACGGATGCCGATTCCGTATTAGTTGATGGTGCAATAACTGACGGCGACCTGATCGTTGCAGGCGGAAGCCATCGCATTGTCGACGGGCAGCGAGTGATCATAAAAACAGGCGGCGGCGATGTTGACTCGCCAGCGGGAGGCAACCTGTGATTGCAGTGTACCTGTTTCGCAACCCGCGAGTTTTATTGCTGCTGATCGTTGTGATCTTAATTGCAGGCGTTTCTTCCTGGTTCGTGTTGCCTCAAATGGAGGACCCTGTCCTGGGCAGACGCGTTGGTCTGATCAGCACGGTTTATCCGGGCGCAAATGCAGGGCAGGTGGAGTCACTGGTTACGATTCCGCTTGAAGAGAGTCTTCAGGGATTGGCGGAAGTCAAACGGGTGCGTTCGAACAGCCAGTCGGGAATCTCCAACGTCGTTGTGGAACTGCAGGACGAGGTCTATGAGGTCGATCCCGTCTGGGGTGTCGTGCGGGATCGCATCAACGACGTTAAGGCTCGGCTTCCTGCGGAACTGCGCGCGTCGCAATTGGATATCGTTCCACTGAAAGCCTACGCCGCCATTATTGCCATTACTCCGAAGCAGCCCAATTCGGAATCTGGTCAAGACGGCATTCAGGCTGCTCGGGCGCTGGCGAAGATCCTGCGACGGGAAATCCTCGCCATCGACGGCACAGAAAGCGTGAAGGTGTTTGGCGACCCTGGCGAAGAATGCTCAATCGAAATCACTCCGCCTCAGCTGGCAACACTGCAGACTTCAGTTGCTGCCGTTGCGGCTCAGGTCCGACAACAGCAGGCCAGATTTCCGGCTGGGCGAGTCTTAGAAGGTGGCTCAACGATGCCGCTCAGCGCGTTTGGCGACTCTGAGCCGCTGCGTGCGATTGAACAGTCTGAAATTATCTACGGTACACGCGGGGAAACGATTTCGTTGGGAGAAATCGCAGCAGTGCGGCGGCAGCTGGTCTATCCGGCAACCGAAGCCGCGGTGATTGATGGACGTGATTCGATCGTCATCGGAGCGATGGTGAACGATTCCCTGCGAGTCAGCGTTTGGGATGCACAGCTGGACAAACGGCTGGCGGAGTTCCAGCAGAAACATCAGGCAGAGGTCCGTCTGAAGACGTTGTTTTCACAACACGATCACATCGCCCGGCGAATGCGGACGCTCTTGCAGAATCTCGGCATCGGCATTCTCGCTGTGACCATCGTGGTGTTTGTGCTGATGGGGTGGCGCAGCATGTTGGTGGTGTCTGCAGCGCTGCCACTGGCATCGTTGATGGTTCTGTCTGCGATGAGAGTTCTGGAAATCCCCATTCATCAAATGTCCGTAACGGGACTCATTGTGGCTTTGGGGCTGCTGATCGACAACGCGATTGTGATTGTCGAGGAAGTTCGCGGCCGCATCATTGCCGGACAGACGGTCGACGACGCGATTGTTTCTGGAGTCAAACATCTGCGCATGCCTTTGTTCGGTTCCACGCTCACCACAGCGTTGGCATTTCTGCCGATCGCAACATTACCGGGACCGCCGGGAGAGTTTGTTGGCACGATTGCAGTCAGCGTCATTCTTGCAATCACGGCGAGCTTTCTGTTGGCGATGACTGTGATTCCAGCCATGATCAGCCTGCTGAAAATTGAGCCACACCAGCGAGAGTTTCTTTCTTACGGTCTGTCTGTTGGTCCGCTTCGAAAAATCTATGAAGCGACTTTACGAGCGATCTTTCGAGCTCCGATTGCTGGCATTGTTTTGGGAAGCATGCTTCCTCTGTGGGGTTTTCTCGCGGCCCGGGATCTGCCCGAACAGTTTTTCCCTCCATCTGATCGGCTGCAGATTCAGATTGAAGTTGAGCAGCCAGCCAGCGATTCGCTGGTGTCAACCAAACAGACGGCAGAGGCAATTCGGGAGGTTGTTGTTGGTCAGGCCGAAGTGCAATCACAGCACTGGTTTGTCGGTCGGAGTGCCCCGACGTTCTTCTACAACGTCGTTCCTCGGCGACGCGGCACTCCGTTCTACGCTCAGGCGTTTGTGGATCTCAAGAGTCGTACTGAAATCGAGTCGTTCGTGCGTCGACTGCAGTCACAGCTAAGCGGTCAGTTTCTGCAGAGTCGAATCCTGGTGCGGCAACTGGAACAGGGACCGCCGTTTGATGCTCCGGTTGAAATTCGCGTGATCGGTGACGACACCGCGACTTTGCAGAATCTCGGACGACGCTTGAGAGTCCTCCTGTCGGAAACGCCTCACGTGCTGCACACGCGCGCCGATTTGTCGGAGACAATTCCTCTGATGGAGTTTGATATCGACGAAAAAGCGGCTTCTGATTTCGGGTTAACGGCAGCTCAGATTTCGGCCCAACTCTACACTTCGCTGGAAGGAGCCGACGCAGGCCGTCTGGCGGATGGTGGCGAAGAGATTCCTGTTCGAGTCCGGTTGATACTCGACGACACTCTAAAGTTCGAACAGTTATCAGCGCTGCCTTTGGTTTCGCTCACCCCCGGTGTCCCGACTGGCAGACAGCGGACCGACGATCGTGAGTATTCTCCGCCGACCCTCGCGACTCTCGGCGCCAGCAGAATGGACGCAGCAGTGGGCGCTATCGTGCGCATTGACGGACAACGCGTGAACGAGGTGAAAGCGTACACCGAAGCAGGCGTACTGCCGTCCGTTGTGATCGCGAACTTCAAGCGGCGGCTGGGCGAGGCCCAATTCGAACTGCCCGCAGGTTATAAGATCGAATTCGGTGGCGAAACAGAACAGCGTTCACAGGCCGTCGATCGTTTGATTGCCAATGGCGCGGTTCTGTTTGCTCTGATTCTGTTGACACTGGTGTTGTCGTTCGGCTCATTTC
>CAYZYB010000728.1:0-3480 GCA_964481505.1 uncultured Planctomycetaceae bacterium
AGTTCGTAAGACGCAATCCGCGCGGCAAGATTGCTGTTGTCATGACGCGGTGCCTGATGATCTTCGTTGTATTCTCGAAGCGTGTCGAGCAGTCGTCGCTGCCCTCCTCTGGCCAAAGCTTCGGGTGGTGACAGATCGAGAATCGGATCGCTTTTCGAACGCATCACGGTGGCTTGGTACGTTGCAGGCATATACCCGCTGCTCCAGTTTTTGGAACCGCTGATGGGGCCGCCTCGAGGGTCCAGCATCACCACGAAGCCCGGCAGATCCTGATTTTCACTACCAAGTCCGTAATTGACCCAGGAGCCAAGGCACGGGTTTCCGCTGAGGATTCGTCCGGAATTCATCATCAACATGGCCGAACCATGGATCGGCGAATCGGCGGTCATCGAATGCAGGAATGCGATGTCGTCGACGCAGGTGGCGACGTTGGGGAACAGATCACTCACCCACTTGCCGCATTCACCGTACTGATTGAACTTCCACCGCGGCTCGACAACGCGGCCCTGGTTCTTGTGACCACCGCGGCCAAACGTCTTAACGTCGATCGTTTTTCCATCCATGCCGTACATGGTGGGTTTGTAATCGAACGTATCGATGTGGCTCGGACCACCGTAGCAGTAAAAGAAGATCACGTTCTTCGCTTTGGGGGCGAAGTGTGGTTCTTTGGGGGCGAGCGGATTGGTCCATTGAGTTTCTCCGTCTGCAGCAACCGACTGATTGCCGAAGAATCCGTCCTGATCCATCATGGCGGTCATCGCAAGGCCCGTAAATCCGGATCCCGCCTGCCATAACATTTCGCGACGTGTTCGTCCGCAGAAGTTTTGTTGCGCCATTTTGTTTCGTCCTGTCATTCTGGTAAGCACTCAGCAATGCGAATTGCCCGATGGTGCCGCAAATTGCCGCGAATCGTTTAGTCCAGATACATAAATTCATTCAGGTTCAATGCGACCAGACAAAAATACCTGAGCGCCTGATCATCGTTCATTTTGTGTTCTGTCTTCAGTGTTCCGATCAACTTTACGCCGCGAGAAACTTCGTCAGCTGACGGCGTTCGCTGGATGACTCGCGCCAGTGCCGTGCCAACCTGCTTCTCTACGTCGTTCTCGGATTCACGAACGAACTTTGCAAATGCGTCGGCCTGACGTTGCATGAATTCACTGTTGATCATTCCCAAAGCCTGGGTGGGCTGAGTGGTCACGAATCTCACGGGACAGGCTTGGTCGGTGTCGGCAAAGTCGAAGCTTTCCAGCAGTGGATCGAGCAGAGAACGTTTGACGTGAATATAAACACTGCGCCGCACCTTGTCTTCGGCGGACGAATTTCCCCATCCGGAACCCGGTCGTGACTGCCCGGCTTTCACGGCAGCCGGAATATCGGTGTAGATGCTGGGGCCAAACATCTTGTCTTTGTTCAAGCTACCATTCGCCCACAGGATTGAATCTCGAATTTCTTCCGCCGACAAACGGCGCATATCGAAACGCCAGAAGCGATCGTTTGTCGGGTCGATGGCGTACGCACCTTTGTTGGGGCGCGACGACATCTGATAGGTTGCCGACGACATAATCAGGCGGTGCATGGCTTTGACGGACCAGCCGGATTCCACAAATCGAACGGCCAGCCAGTCGAGCAGTTCCGGATGAGTTGGCGGGGTTCCCTGGAACCCAAAGTCGCTGGAAGACCGTACGATACCGCGGCCAAAGTGGTATTGCCAAATTCGGTTGACCATCACGCGGGCTGTGAGCGGGTTGTCCGGGCTGGCAATCCAGGACGCCAGAACTTTGCGGCGACCCGACGATTCTGCACCTTCCGGCACTTGTGGAATCACGGCTTCCGGCGGCGACAGGACAGAAAGAAAGCCGGGATTGACCTCTTCGCCTTCTGCGTGTGGATTGCCGCGTGTCAGGATAAACGTGGGCGGCAGGTTGCGAATGTCTTCTTTAACACGCAGAGCGGATGCCAGACCCTTTGGCTTACTTTCGCGAAGGTTTTGCAGGCGAGTGAATTGTTTTTTGTATTGCTTGATCTGTCGTTCATCGAGCAATCCGCCGAGCCGTTTTTCAACGATCGGAATGCGATTCATGTCAAACTTGATGTCTTCTTTTTCAACATCCTGCAGGTCGTCCCAGATGATCTTTTCGATGCGGCTCAGGTGTTTCTCGGCATCTTTGGTGTCGTTTTGATATCGCGTTAGGGCCTTCTTATAGACATCCGGGTCCGCAGGCCGATCAATGTCGCCAACCGAAGCCGCATTGACAGACTCTCCGCTGCGCACGCCATAGCGTCGCACGTTTCTGAAGAACGAAACCATGCTGTAATAGTCGCGCTGCGGGATGGGATCGATCTTGTGATCGTGGCAACGAGCACAATTCACCGTGAGTCCGAGAAACGTTTGACTCGTCGTACCGATGATGTCATCAATGTCGTCGTAGAAGGCGAGTTTCGGATCAGCAGGTTCGTCGTCCCAGCGGCCAAGTCGATAGTAGCCGGTTGCGATAATCGAATCCGCCGTTGGGTTAGCGACTTCATCGCCAGCCAGTTGTTCGATGATGAAGCGGTCGTAGGGTTTGTCATCGTTGAAGGCCTGAATGACGTAATCGCGGTAACGCCACACGTGAGGCTTCGCGCCGTCACGTTCGTAGCTGTTGGTTTCTGCGTAGCGAACAAGGTCCAGCCAGTGCCTGCCCCATTGCTCACCGTAGTGTGGCGATCCCAGCAGATGGTCGACCAGTTCAGCTACGGCCGCTTGATTCAATGTACCATCGGCAGCGGATATTTTGTTCACCCATGACAGCAATTTGGCTGGTTCGGGCGGCAGACCCAGCAGGTCGTAGTGCATTCGGCGAACAAGTTCTCGCGGTTCTGCCGAGGAAGACGATTGCAGGTTTGCATCTGCGAGGCTCTTGCCAATAAACGCATCGATAGCGTTGTTGCCGGCTTTGCTCGACCGTGGAACGGCAGGTTGTTTCACGCGTCGAAACGACCAAAACTGTTTGGTCTCTTCGTTGACCTGTGGAGGGCCTGCTTCAACTTCGAATTCTATTTCGTGAAGATCCTTCGGCCATGGCATTTTCATTTCGACCCATTTGGTCAGCACGCCGATTTCTTTGGGCGACATCTGCCCGGTCGGCGGCATTTCGTAGCCGTCGTAGTTGATGGCCTGAATCAACAGGCTGTCGGCGTGGTTCTTCAAATCGACAACAGCGCCTGATTCGCCACCGTTAAGAGTGGTTGCGCGCGATGTTAAGTTGAGTCCGCCTTTGGGGGATTCGCCAGCATGGCACTTCAGACAGTTTTCCTTCAGTACGGAAACAACTTCCGCTTCGAAGAATTTGATCTGATCGTCAGAGAAGTCCGGTGCGTCGCCAGCAGGACAACTCAGCATCGGCGCAAACGCCACCAACAACGGGAGAGCAGTGCGAAGCAGCATGGGAGAGACTCAGCAACGGGGCGGGAAAAGACTGACGCGGAACATTTATT
>CAYZYB010000729.1:0-3471 GCA_964481505.1 uncultured Planctomycetaceae bacterium
TGTCGGTACAGTGCTTTTTCGTAAGCGACGTACGATGCCCAGCTGACAGCCATGTTGGTTGTCCAGCCGAGTGAACTGCCGCCGCGGAGGAACTTCCCGAAGTTGTACAGCGGCCTGGCGATCCATTCGTTGTCGATATAAACGATTTCAACTTTGTCTGACAGTTCGTTCCGTTCCAGCGCCGGGCGGTTGCGAATATGAGTGGCGATGGTGACGTCGATATCCGGTAACGCGGCGAGTGAGTTGGCAACGTTGAATCCGACCAGTGGGACACTTGTCCATTCCGGATTGCAGGCTTCGGCGGTGAGGAGAACACGCATGACGATTCCGATCGTTTTCGTTGTCGCTGAGAGGTACTTTCAGAAGGCAGCACAGCATTCCAGCCGAATTCGTTTCGGTTGAAATTTATGGCGCAATCACGGCGCAGCGGACCATCAGAAGCCTAGTTCGGTATTCGGTGGCGTGTCGGGGGAAAATTCGGATCTGTTGCATTTCGTGAACGAATCCGAGCGACACGGTGAGCTCAAAGCCGAAAACGCGGCCGGTTTCAGCCGCGGGACGATTTCGCTACACTCCCCGGCCTGAATTTCCCCATATTTGACTGCAGATGCGCCCAAACTCATGATCGTCAGCAAAAACTGGCTTAGCGAATACGTTTCTCTGGACATGTCCGTCGACGACCTGACCGACAGACTCACGATGTCAGGCCTGAATCTCGAAGGCGTGGAAGATGTCAACGGTGACATTGCCATCGATCTCGAAGTCACCAGCAATCGTCCGGATTGCCTTGGGCACGTCGGTGTCGCTCGAGAAGTCGCTGTGTTGTACGGCACAGACTTGAATCGGCCGAAAGCCAACCCGCAGACCGGTACAGAACATGCGTCCGCCGCGACTTCTGTAAAGATCGAATGTCCGGAACTCTGTCACGAATACCACGCGCGGGTGATCAAGGGAGTCAAAATTGGTCCTTCACCGGATTGGTTGAAGGATCGACTGGTGGCGGTCGGCGTCGGTTCGGTGAACAACGTTGTCGACGTGACAAACTACGTCATGCTGGAGTGCGGCCAACCGTTTCATGCATTCGATCTTGCTAAGCTCAGTGAGAACCGGATTGTTGTTCGTCGAGCTGTGGCGGGAGAGAAGATCACCGCGATTGATCAGAAGGAGTATGAACTCAAGCCAGACATGTGCGTCATTGCCGACGCCGGGCGGCCGGTAGCGATCGCGGGCGTCATGGGGGGGCTGGACACGGAGATCTCAGACAATACCGTCGACGTGCTAATTGAAACAGCATCTTTTGAACCGATTTCCGTGCGAGCGACCGCACGTGCGTTGAAGCTGCAAAGTCCGTCGTCCTTTCGATTCGAGCGTCGGGTCGACCGCCCGAACATGGACTGGGCCTCTCGCCGATGTTGTGAACTGATCCTGCAGGTAGCTGGCGGAGAGCTCCAGGAGGGTTCCGTTGTGGCCGGCGACAACGCACCGGAACGCGAAGGTGTTACGCTTCGATTTGATCAGATTCAGCGCGTGCTGGGCATTGACATTCCTGCCACCACGTGCGTACAGATTCTTAAAGATCTTGGTCTGACATGCACGGCGGAAACCAAAGAAAACGCGTCATTCCTGGCTCCATCGTGGCGACTCGATCTGACGCGAGAGTGCGATCTTGTGGAAGAGATTGCGAGGATCCATGGGTACGACAAAATTCCTGATGACGCGGCTTTGCCTATTGTAGCCACAGCTCGAACTCGCCGAGAACAGGTCGGGGATGTGGTCAGGACACTGTTGCCAGCGAGTGGATTCTTCGAATCGCTCACGCTTTCGTTCGTCAGTGAAGACCAGCGTCAGTTATTTCGGCCTCGTGGCGACGTACCACCTGTGGCCGTCAATCATTCGACTCGCAGTCACGAAAATCAGTTGCGGCAAAGCCTCATTCCGAGCTTGCTGCAGTGTCGACGACTGAACGAACGTCACGGCACGATGAATGCGGAACTGTTCGAAATTGCAAAAGTCTATCTGTCGGCCGGTGAAGGAAAATCAGAAGCTGAAGCAGAACCCACGATGATCGGCATTGTATCCGGGCGAGAGTTCGGTCATTTGAAAGGCATCGTGGAATCTCTTGTGGATCGATTGGTGCCTGGAGGAACGTTGTCTGTTAAGCCTTCGGAGCTGCCGGAGTTCGCCGCGGGACGTGGTGCGGAACTGACGCTCAACGGGCTTCCGTTTGGATGGATCGGGGAAGTAGATCGCAAAGTGAGGGAAGCGTGCGAACTGAAGGATGATGTGTGCATTGCGGAACTGAACGCCAATGTGCTGGAAGATCTCTTCGAAGCCACTCGTTCTTATTCGCAGCTGCCGAAATTTCCAGCGGTGTCACGCGATCTGAATTTTGTTTTGTCAGAAGCAGTCACCTGGGCGGAACTTGCTGCAACAGTTTCTGGGGGTGACAGTCAACTTTTGCAGGATGTGGTTTTCAGCGGACAGTATCGCGGTAAGGGAATCGAGGCCGGAAAGAAGTCCTATCTGGTCACTTGTCGTTTTCTGGCGGAGGACAGAACTCTCACGACTGAGGAAGTCGACACCGCTGTACAGAAGATTCTGACTGTCTGCGAAGAAAAGCTTGAAGCTAAGCTTAGGTAGCGCAGAATGCCTGTGAACATACCGTAGTGAAAGACTGTGTTGTTGAAGACACGCGGGACTGATGCTGGCAGGCAGACGGCCCGTAAACGTTGTTTGCAACTCAGGCTTCCAGCGAAAACAGCGACGAAATTACGATGAAACGCACACTGCTGAAATCCAAAATTCACCGAGCTCGAGTGACAGAAGCTGACCTGAACTACGAAGGCAGCGTCACGGTGGATTCGAAGCTGCTGGCGGCTGCAGATATCGTCGAATACGAACGCGTCGAAGTGTACGACATTACGAATGGAAACCGGCTTGCCACTTACGCGATTTCCGGAGAAGCAGGGTCTGGCACGATCTGTCTGAATGGAGCTGCCGCCCGGCTGGTAGAAGTTGGCGATTTGGTCATTATCTGCAGCTACGCCGACTACACGGACGAAGAACGGGCAGAACACGATCCAATTGTCGTTCAGGTAAACGAAAAGAACAAACTGCGTCGAAAGAAGAAGTAGGCTGGATGATTTTGCGACTGAAAGTCACGCACGGAAAGGTTAGCTGATGGCGGAGGCAAAGGAATTTCAGGTTACCCCCGACGAAGACGCCCTGGGTTCACTGCAACGCGACCTGCGTTTTCATAATGCTGCGTCAGATTCGCCGAAGACCCTCACTGCAGAGCAAATCGAATCGTACAACTCGGGCGGATACATCAAACCAATTGACGTCTACTCGGCAGATGAAATCAGCGGTGTTCGATCTTACTTCGATAAGCTTCTGGAAGACGTGATCGCTGCAGGTGGCGACAGCTACTCGATCAGCACAGCTCACATGAAGCACTCTGGCGTGTATGAC
>CAYZYB010000730.1:0-3471 GCA_964481505.1 uncultured Planctomycetaceae bacterium
GAGCTACGTCATCGCACTTTGCAGATCATTGTCAAACTGCCGAAATGCCAAACAGAGAAATTCCAACTTCTCTTCAGTGGGGATCCGACCGCTGAAAGCCCGCGACCATCAAAATTGTTTCGGAAGATTATTCTGAACGGAATCGAAGGGATGGCTGCCTCTCGGGATTTGCCGGAAATTGTCATAGCGGCACTCCGAGAAGAAATACTTCTGACGAATGAAGATTTGGCGCGTGGTCTCGACTTCAGCGCTTCCTTCGCCGTAGAGCAGGCTTTTGGCATCCGCGAGAACACACACTTCGATGGTCATCCATCGAGCGCCTTTCATGGTCCATTTCTACACTTGCTGCGGTACAGCTCCGAGCAGGGGCTGCCGTTCATCATCGAAGTGGTCAACCACTCCGCAACGTGGTTCGGCGAACACAGGGCGCGACGTCAATTTGTGGAACCGCCAATTGAGATTGACTTGGTGTTTCCAGATTCTTTCACTCGAAAACAATGGTCAAATGAACGGCTCTGGTGCCTATACCGCGGAACATCAATGGGGCCTTCGGTACTTCGCAGCGTTTTGATGGCATTTGAACGCTGGCTGCTGGATCTCGGTGCTGAAAGCCTCGGTAACTTTGACACTATACTGCTGAACATTCTGCGAGAAACGAATTCGGCAGCACTGGCGGGGGTAATCGCCAGTGCGGCTGTTGCGTATCCGGAGAATTCAGTTGAAACGCTTTTCGCCTTGTTCAGTAGTCGAGAATACATGTTGCTTGACGGTGTGCGGCGTGGCCGAGAAGTACAGGCACCCGGGCTTGTTGCGATTATGCCGATGACGACACCATTTCACAGGATTTACCAAGACGAGCGACACGAGTCGAATGGCCTTCCACATCGCTCGCGAGATCTTCAATTCGCCATATCCAGTATGATTTTAGGACCTAATCGCCAACGCGTTTACAACATGATCGACCAGCACTTGAGCGGGATTCCTCCAGCCCAAGAGCGGACTGACGAAGACCGGTTGTGGTTGCGCGTGTTGCAGAAGATGGATCTTCGCGAATATGAAATGCCGGAGCAATCTGGTGATTCTCATTCGGAGATCGACGCGGACGGTCGTCGCACGGTCACGCTAAAACTCAAAGCTGCTCCTCCCGACGTTCAGGAGATGGTTGATGAAGTCGAGACCACATCTGACACGATGGATGCTCGAATCGGACTGTATATGTGGGGATTCTCCGTATTCAACCGGGAAAGTGAAGCGAACTACGATGCCACAGAATGGCAAACGAAACTCGCCGAAGCTCGCCTTAACGCTCTGGAGCCCGAACCTGCAGAAACGCCCGGAAAGGGCTGCGAAGTTTACGTTGCTGCTGTTTGCATTCGAGATCATTTCGAGCAATTGACAGACGACGCATTGGCTTGGTCCATCGATGTCGTATGCGGTACCATCGAGGACAGCGCCGACGAATGGAACGAGCTGGCTCGAATGCAGCGGGGTGGGCAGAATGATGAATGTTCAGCGGCTGCGAACGTAATCTGCTGCCTTCTGACGCGAGTATTGGAAGCCTCCACTCAAGAGAGGGTCAGAGAATCGCTGATCCTGGCCATGACACATGCCAACCCTTCTGTTCGAACATACATTGCAGGAGGAATCGGAGAGACTCTCTGGGACGCGGATCCGGAGTTGGCAATGCACTGCTTAAATGTCGTGGCCGCAGAAGCTGCGATGATTCAACAGGAGATGGCCGCAGATGTAGAGTTGCCGTATGGAAATCGTCGTCCTTTGATTCAAATTGAATACGAAGTCGCAACTCAATTTCGGACGATGTTTTGGGAGAAGATTCCGGACGACGCACACCGACAATTGGACGTTAGTGATTGGATCGGCTCAGATGCAAACCGACGGCTTTTGACAATATTGAAGTTTGTCTCCGATGAGGAGATGGCGACAGCCGCTTTCGAGAGTCTGGCAGTGGTTCTGGTGAAATGGTGGGATCAGGACAGCAACCGAGATTTCACCTCGGATCCCGCAAGCGAAGAACAGCGATCAAGTGATACCGAATCAGCCCTGACTTACCTCCTGCAGGAATTCGTGTTGGACTGTTCACCGGCTGCAGCGACGACTGTCTTGACTCCGCTGTTGGCCGCAGTGGAACGCCATCCTGAGGATCTGTCCATGATTGTTCGCGGGGTTATCGAAAGCGAAATCGCGCGTTCTCGCACACCCCAATTCTGGCATATTTGGAGCAGCTTCGCAGATGCTATCAGGAAAACACAATGGGTGGGACGTCTTGACTCGGAGCACGCGCATGGTCGAGCACTCATCGTCGCGATATTCCTGAAGGATCGTTGGCCGGCTGGTATCACTCACTGGCGTAGCCTGGATGGCAACGAACAGCTGGTGCATGACCTATTTGCCGCCCTGCCGCCGTTGCCGACAATCTTCGAGGATTATATTCGATTCCTTTACAACATTGGCGAAAAGTCCCTGCCGGGTGCATTTACAAATATCGCGAAGCGTTTGGACATCGGTGATGCGGAATCGATCTTCGGTCTAAGCAACACGGTTTACATGCTTGAGACTCTACTTCAGCGGCAAATATACAGCGCCCCGATGAAAATAAAGAAGGATCGCGGGATGCGCGAGTCCGTACTGCAATTACTGGACGCATTGGTCGCCGCAAATTCGTCTGGCGCATACCAGATGAGAGATGATTTCGTGACCCCCGTCAGAGATCCTATGGGCATACGTTGAATCGGGTAACCCAAGGGCAGACAATTCAGTTCCTGCGGTCCAACCAGGTTTGACTATCTGACTTTCTCAAGTCGATTGCTAAGAATCTGAAGGGCCACCTTCCATTTCAACAAGGAATCCCGGGCAACCGCGCGCATTCCCAGAACAATCGTGTGACGGAATACGGCAAGTCTCGTGAATCACCGGATTCCAGCCATAGATGTCTCAGATCTCAGAATGATCGTCACAAAATACCCCGCCCCGGTGGCAGCCGGGACGGGATGAGAAGCGAACTTTTCATCCGCCTCTGTTGTGCAATCATGCGTTAATCGAAACGAAGGTGCTTGAGTCGAGGCCGGACTTTTCGAGTGGACGTCGGTGGAAGCTTTTCAGAGCGACATGAATCGAGATATGCCTGGACGTCTTCCGGGCGAAAGCGAATCGCTCCGCGTCCGTTGCCGATTCGGTACACGGGCAATTTGCCTGATTCCACAATCTGATAAACCAAACTGGCCGAAACGCTGAGCCAGTCGGCCACTTGGGCGACCGTCAGCAGGCGTATCGGTTTTTCAGTTTCGTTCTGCATGTCGGCGGGAATGCCTCAAAGTTGTCGGCTTTCAAACTATGCTGATCCATCGCTTCCGACTCTGACGTTGTCGAACTACCACGGTGAATCTCTATTGATCGGATTAAGCACAGGAATTTCAGTTTGTGTCCTGATTTCACTTCGCCACTTCTCCAATG
>CAYZYB010000731.1:0-3469 GCA_964481505.1 uncultured Planctomycetaceae bacterium
CTGTATTGGTTGCCGCACCCTGTTCCAGGAAGACGCTTACAATCGGATCTGTTTCGATCAGATTAAGACTGGAGTCATTCGCGTCCAGATACTCTGCCAAATAAGCTCCCTGGTCAGCGCCTCCATTGCCAGAAAACGTAACCGTGACCTCGCCAGCGATCGAATCATAGCTGACCACAACATCTCGCGTTGTCCCGGAATCGTCCCCCTGAAGAATCGGCGCGCTTGTCCCGTTAAGCCCCAATGTCTGTTCGGCGAAAGTAAACGTGCCCTGACTGATATTGCTAAAGTCCTGAAGCGTTCCGGAATAAGTTCCTGCCGTCAAATCAACGTTCAATGTTGCCTGAAAATGATCCTGGTCAATATCGTTCCCGGCGTTGCCGCTGGAGACGTCATTATCCGAATCGCTTCCGACAACCGTAATTCTGACAGACGTGGGAATCTCGCCCGTTGGTAATGTGAAAACCTGAGCATCAGCCAGATCACCAGCGATGACTTCGGTATGAACAACGTTGGCAAATCGCCCGCCAAGTCGCAATCTTGGATCCAGCGTTACACCCAGCAGTTCTGGATCGTTGATTCTATTGGTGTCTCCGTCGGTGAGAACGTTTCCATCTTCATCGACCTGTACGTTTTTGACTTCAAAAAGATTGGCCGGATCGCGGAAATCCAGGTCGTTTGCCAACGGTACGGCGTTCTTCCCGTCGGCGTCCGTGTCGTCGTCCGAATCCAAAAGGTTGAAGTTCTCAATCGTCGCGTCCGTGTGATCGACGTTGGAGTCGTTGACATCAAAGCCGTCGTTCGGGTTGTCGCCCTCAAATACATCCAGCAGGCCATCGCCGTCCTGGTCCGTCGTCGCATCGGAAACAACATTCGTCTGCGTCGTTGTAGGGCCGGCAGTTCCCCGTTCTAGCGCATCGCGTAGGCCATCGTTGTCACTGTCCAGATCGATATAGTCGGGCCGGCCATCAGCAGTCACCAAACTCAAATCAGTATCGATCGGAGTCAAACCAATGCTGTTCGCCGCTCCGATCCGGTCGTCATACGCATCATTCAAACCATCGCCATCAATGTCGGCTTCATTGACTGATGTTGCCGGATCATCATCGGCCAAAGGCGCGATGTATTCGGCGGTCGCCTGAGCTTCGACGTTGTCGGTGATTCCATCGTTGTCGCTGTCAATGTCCAGGTGGTTGGCAATGCCGTCGCCGTCAGTGTCAATGAACGTATCCGTCGTGAGCGGAATGACGTTCATTTCGGACGCGAAGTTCCACAACATCGCTCCAGCCTGTTCGGCGTTCAACTGGGAATCGAATACGAACAGCGTCGCAGTGTCGGTAGGAGTATCGAAGCTGAAGGCGACTTCGTGCCCGTTTCCGGTGCCCCGAGGGTTGTTCAAAACCTCTGAGAGGGTTTGACCGGGACTCAGAGGTATAAGTTCCTCGGCAAAGTTGATCGTTTCGATCTCCGCACCATCGGGGTCCGCATGTACCAGTGCTCCGACGCCATCGGGAGCCGCGTAGTCGACTTCGTAGACAGCACCTTGCAGCAATCCCGTTGGAGTCCAGGAACCAGACTGATCCCATGCGTACGCATCACGAACGCCCAGGCCTGTCTGGGACAGGCTGTTGATGTCGAAGATCGTCAAGTCCTGCATCACCCAGGGAGTCGGTGAATTGACAGTCGTGTACCGGAGTTCGACATGTTCATTGTCCCCAACAGATGCCCCAACAGCATTGCCAATGATCCCTGACGTCCCATTGAAGGAAACTTGAGAAGCATCTTCCGCCCCGGCAAATTCCTGGACCAAGAAGATGTCAACAACGAATTGACCGGTTGAGTCCATGAGTCGAATACCTGGAGGATCCCCGGGATAGAGGCCTCCGGGAATAGACGCTTTGATATTCAGATCGACGGCTGGAAGTGCGACTCCGCCGGGAACAAACCCTTCGTTGACATCCAGGATACCGTCATCGTCGTCATCGATGTCGTCGGTGTCGATGACTCCGTCACCATCAGTGTCCAAAGCAGGTCCGACCGGGTCATAGATTTCGCCGTTCGCAATCCCATCGGCATCACCGAGACCACCGTCCGTGACTGTATAGCTGACTGTTGTGACCGTCCGACCGTCGATCACTTCATTGCCATAAGTCACATGCTCTTCAAAGCTCGTGTAGCCGTCGGCAAACGAGAATTTGCGATATTCCCACTTGGCCGTATCGAAATCACCATCGAAATACACGGTTACGTCGGCACTACCACCTTCTTCAACGCACGAGATCCGGAAGTCCGTCAGACCGAGGAAGTAGTCGTAGTCCGGATCCTGTTGCGGCAAATCGCCTTCTTCATGGTGACCGGAATCTACGATCGTTGAGCAACCGTCCGCGCTGTCTACCGCGATCGTGACATAACCGCCAGTGATCGGATTGATAACAGTCGCCACGTCTGCCTGCGTGTCGTCGTCAATGCCGTCGCCGTTGGCATCAGCCAGAGGACTGGACTGTTCGACGGCATCACTGGTGCCGTCTCCGTCAGTGTCCTGAATCACGATGCTGATTGTCGCGACTGCTGGGGCGGAGACATGCCCGGTGGAATCGGTCAGCGTGAAGGCAACCGTGCGATCATGTTCCGAAGGCTGCAGCAACTTGTTGCTGTATTTCACGGTTCGCGTCAGGGCATTAAGCGTTGCTTCGCTCAGGACTTCTCCGTCAGGGTCGGTAATTTCGAATAGACCACTTCCCGCATCGTACTTGACGGCCAGAGTCTTATTTGTCTTGCCGCTTGAAACAGTGACAGTGGTATCGGCATCCGTGGCAAGCGGGAAATCCTTGTCAGCGATCGTTAATACTTCAGAGTCGCCGTCGATCCGCAGATTCGGATTGAAGCCGATCGTGAGTTTCGTGAGATCGTTCTCATCGAGCGAAGACACACTCGCTAATTCCACGTTGGCGACATTGACCGCTGGGCCATTGTCCGCAAATGCCGCAGCAAACCCGCGATCTGCGTCATCTTCATCAGCCGCGGAGTTCAGGTCGATGACCGGTGGGTCGTTGCTGTCACGATAGTCCAGGTCTCGGTCGATTGGTTGCGCATCGCTGCCATCGGCCGCAGTGTCTTCGTCCACATCGGGCAGAGTGAAGTTGCCTTCGTCGTCAATGTTCTCGTCGTTGACATCATAGCCGTCATCGATGTTGTCGCCTTCGTAGGCGTCCAGCAGGCCGTCCTTGTCCTTGTCGTCATTGGATGTCGCAGCATCGAGCCCGGATTCGATCTGATCCGACTTACCATCCGCGTCACTATCGTCGTCCAGGTAGTCCGGCGTATCGTCGCCACCTTCTTCCAGACTTGCGTCCGTGTTCACCGGCGTCAGACCGTCGCCCACGTGACCTTCAGTCGCGCCCAGTTCGGTGATTCCACTATCGTAACTGTCGTCCAGACCATCCTTGTTGGTATCGATGAAGTCGGACGT
>CAYZYB010000732.1:0-3466 GCA_964481505.1 uncultured Planctomycetaceae bacterium
GATGGACACGCGGTGTTTTTGCCGCGAAACGCTGTTCGAACCTGCGAAACGTTTTCAACTGAGTATTGGTCAGTGTTCCTGTTGCTTCATCGATCGAACTGCCGACAAAATTTCGATGGCCACATGACGCCGCCGTGACGATGAAGCAGTCTTGGGGTGGTTCGTCTGGAAGTTCGGCGAAGATTTTCGCTGTCTTGATAAGGTTGAGGTAGACGGTCACGACGGCTGATATGACCCATGCTGCGAGGAGAAGGAAATGTGGTTTTCGTAGTTGTGGTAGATCCCTTTTCTTGAGCAGCAGATAAAGGCCGAAGGCATAGGCGCATCCAGCAGATAACGGGAAAATCCCCCAACCGTTTAAGGCCAGATTCCAAAACCCAAAAAACAGACAGATTAAGATACACGTGACCATGCCAATCGGAGGCAACAGCGTGTTCTTTGCATATTCAATGTCGATGACTGTTCTTGCGACCAGAAAATTGGCTGCGACGAACGGCATGAAGTAGATCCATGATGGCGTCCCACGCGCTACGTAGAATAACAGCGCATCACCCTGATCTTTCCAACTGGGATGTGAAGACAACGCGTGCAATGCAAGTAGCACCACGGGAAAAACGGTTGTTGGCACAGCAAAGGCGACTTTAGTTGCCGTTGAAGGTCTGCGTTTCTTTTGCCCCCACGCGCCATAGAAACAGCACATCGCCGGAATCGGAGTAATGGTGCAAACAAATGTAAAAAAGAATGTCCAAAAAAAGACTAGCTCCAGAATTGATTCCATAGATCCCGCCCGTCTCGAATGGAAGACTCTGTCTTTAGGTCGGATGCCACATCGCAATGATGACTGCTTACGTGGGGCTCGTACGAACCGTTTGCGCAGATGCGGAGTTCTCCAAAACGCAGAGTGGGAATTCGTCGAGGTTCAAGAAAATCTGAGCAGTCTTCGCTCTACTTAGTGCGAAACGAATCGCTTAAGACGATCGCGACAATCAGGTCCTGAAAGCCGTTGCCCTGCTGTTCGACTTCGGCCACGATGTTTTCGATGACTTTTCGATCTCCGTAATTCATCGGCCGGCCGGTTGCGTACGTTAGCAGTTTGTCGGTTAGGCATGTTGAGAAGATGTCGATGTTGTTGACCAGGTATCGTTTCAGGTCGGTGATGTCGTTCAACGGTGTGCCGTCCGACATTTCGCTGGCTGTGTCGACAGCCTGGCCTTTCTTTGTGATGACCTTGCCGTCTCGCTTCTCGTAAACTGGATAATGGTTTCTCCAGCGACCAACCGGGTCGAAGTTTTCCAGCACGAAGCCTGGCGGGTCGATTCGCAGGTGGCAGCGCGCACAGCTGGCGTCGGCTTTGTGGCGGTCCAGCAGATCACGGATTGACTTGGCTCCACTGGTGTCTGGTTCAATGGCCGGAACATCGTCCGGTGGCGGCGGTGTTGGCGTACCGAAAATGTTTTCCAGCATCCACGCGCCGCGGAGCACAGGCTGCGTGTCGACGCCGTTGGCCGTTGCCATGAGGACGCTGGCCTGAGTCAAAATGCCGCCACGTCGTCCGCCGCGCTGCAGGGGCACGCGTTTCATCTTGTCGCTTTTGGGGAATTCGATGTCGTAGAGCTTTGCGTTGCGACGGTTCAGGTACGTGAAGTCCGGGTCGATGAACGTGTCCAGCGAATGGTTCTTTTGCAGGATCTCTGCGACGAACAGTTCAGTCTCTTCAGTGACTGACTTCAGATCTTTGTCGACCCATTTGAGAAGTCGCGGATCGGGCATAATCTGAGGCAGCACACGGAGGTCCAGCCATTGCCCCGTGAAGGAATCGAGGAAGTTCTTCACCTTGTTGTGTTGCAGCAGTCGCCGCGTTTGTTGTTCCAGTGTTTTGGGATCCGACAGTTCACCGGCTTCTGCGAGTTTCCGCAGCGAGGCGTCTGGTGGACTGCTGGTGAGGAAGTAGCTGAGCCGCGCGGCGAGGTCGAAATCGTCCATCGGGCCTTCGCGTTGTTCGCGAAACAGAAAATGAGTCGAACACAGGGCCGCTCGCAAAGCGAGATGCAGCCCGTCTTCAAAGCGGCGTCCGCCAGTGATGTGATTGCTTGCGATGGAAACGTATTTTTCCAGTTGTTGATTCGTCACCGGCCGCCGGAAGGCTTTGCTCAGAACAGGACGCAGGATTGCTGCGGCATAGCTTCGATCGTCGCGGCCCTTCCGTTCTCCAAGAAACGCGTCGGTGCGTTTTTTCTGAGCGACAGTTTCGTCGTCGGGGATTGTACGGATTGGTCCGGTGATCGACATACGGTGAATGTCGATACCAGGGCCTTTGAAAAAGTACATGCATGCCATCGTTTCGACTGTATTGACGCCCTGCTTCGCCATTTGGACACCGAACTCTTGTACTTCCGCCGAATCCGGATCGAAGGCGTCGACGTCCAGGCCGCCCTGTGCTCGTATGTCCTGAATGCGTTTCCACCACGACCAGCCACGGTCCGATCGCTGATGCCCGGCTTTCATCCAGGCGGCGCCGAGTTCGGGGTCGTCACGAAACGCGGCGAGCAGTTGGCCGGAGATTCGTTCGAGAAACGCTTTGTTGTCGACCTTGTCGCTGCTGAGTGGAGCGTTTTCGTAGTGGACCACGATTGTTTCACCGCGCTGCAGCGCGACGGTTGCGCGAAATGGTTTTGCCGTTTCCTGTTCAATGCGAAATTCTGCCAGCTTTTGTAGTGTGCTGACTTTTGCGAAATTGGCGCCGGTTGTTTTGCGGGCGAGCAGGTGCACGATGGGCACATGGCCCTCCGTTGGCTTGAACGTAGAGAGGTCGATTCTGACCTGGTAGATGCCGGCAATGTGAGTTTCAAAGCGGTTGGGCCAGACGGAGCCGCGCGAAAGTGGGTCGCACGAACTTACCATTCGCAGCACACCGTCGATTTCGTGGCCCGTTGTGAAGTTCAGCGAGAAGTCACCCGGACCGATTTCGGTGGTCTCAGACTTCGTTGCCGCCACAGTCGTTTTTGGCGGAATCAGCAGGTCCGCGGCTGTTGTCGCCATCTTCACGTATTCAGCCATCAATGGTGGGGACAGCACAAGGCCTTCGCCGATGTTGTCAAAGCCGTGAACTTCTGTATCTGCGGGAAAGGATCGTGACACCTTGAACGGGATGCCCAGCACATCGCGAATGGTGTTTTCGTATTCTTCACGGTTCAATCGGCGCAAGATAGTGCCGCCAGGGAGAACGTTCTTTGTGAGTGATCTGTCGAGCCAGCTTACTGCAGCGCTGCGATCCAATGCGGAAGGGGCATTGTCGGTTCCTGCGGGCGGCATTTCGTTTGAAGCCAGCACGCGGTGAACTCTGGTCCAGAATTCCGGTGAATCCGGGGCCGTCCAGTCGATCAACGCAACATCGAGCGCGACGCCGCCTTCTGCTGCGTCAGTACTGTGGCAGTCGAGGCAATAGTTGTTGAAGAACGTTCGTAGG
>CAYZYB010000733.1:0-3458 GCA_964481505.1 uncultured Planctomycetaceae bacterium
ACATTGCTACGTCAGAACGAAACTTCGTACAACGCAGGCCAGTTTTTGCCAGTGACAAACAAACGTTGTCCGGTTGGATCCCAGGCAATTCCATTCAGCACGGCTTCGCGATTACGAGCGACCGCGGCCGGGCGCAAATGAGCTAATTCAAGCCAGCCGATCACTTTCCCGGTCTGGGGATCAATACGAGCGATCTGATCGCGGTACCACACGTTGGCAAAGATCTCGCCGTTCACAAATTCCAATTCGTTGAGCTGCGACAAAGAACGGAAACCGTCCTTCACTCGCAGTCGTTTGACAGTTCGAAATGTGGCAGGGTCCACGATTCGAAGCGTAGAAGTCCCGTCGCTGATGTACAGGTGCGTTCCGTCGTGAGTAATCCCCCACCCTTCTCGCATTGTCGGATCGATATCGCGCACAGAGACATTGCCGGTGCGTTCGAAAGTGCTGGCGTCGTAAGTGATCAAATAACCATTCTTCCACGTCAATTGGATAATGGTGTTTTTCCAGACCGTGACGCCTTCACCGAAGACGTCGTCCGGCAGCTTGATGTCAACGCTGGGTTTGCCAGTCTGAAGGTCAACAAGACGCAGTCTGGATTTGTAGTAGTGCCCGGTCCCTTCCAGCAATTTCCCATCATGCACAACAAGTCCCTGGCTAAACGAAGTTGCGTCGTGAGGATATGCCTTCACAACTGTGACTCGTTTCACGGGCGCACGAGGCGTCGCGGGAGCACTGGCCGGAACCATAATCGTTGCTCCCGCAGCAACGGCGGCGACCAACAGAACTGCCAGTGGCATAATTCGTCTCCACGCAGGCCGAAATTCTTCGCCCACTGCAGCTTCGGTGTAATGGTTTTGGGCGGAGCGATTCACAGAAAGATGACCGAGCAGAAACGTTTCATTTATTGTCGTTAACGGTTCCGGCTGGTAGTAGCAGAAACTCTTGTGCCAAAACTCAGCCTCAGGAGGCAGCCATCGCAACACAATCAACAGTGAGACACGTACTCGCCCCGGAATAGCCAAGTATAGGCACCTGAATGTACTCTGGAAACCGGAGAATAGCAGTTAGTTTCGCGTCGGGTGTGGTAGCAGATTGCAGCATTTGAATTGGGTGGCCGTGGTTGGACTGAGCTTACGAAGGAAACCTCGGGGTTTCGCTCGTGCCTCGCTCGAACCCCGGCTACCGTTTCCAGCTTCGCAATTTTCTGCGACTACACCCCCTCGCGTCAACGAGATCGCGTGCCGGCTGGGAATGGGATCTGAAAGCGATGGCTATTTGCGTCTGGTTACGAACCGCGCAGATGTTCCCGCGCCTTTCCTTTCAGTGATCCGCTTCCAGCTATATCCTGAAACTATCGCTTCGACATCTCCAATTTGATATCGGCTGTCGATTCCGTTATCGAGATCTGGACGCTGCCTGTATAGTCTGTCTTATACTAATTTGATCCATCGCTGATAGAATGCTCGCCCGTCAACGTGTACTGTTCCGCGGCAACGTGAACGAATTCAAATTTGCCGGTGGAATTCGTCATCAGCGTTTCCACGACCTCGGACGTCGCGTTGTTTTTCAACGTTAGAACTGTCGACGCCAGTGGCTTTCCTGTGTCCGTTTTTGCGGTGCCCGATAATTGGAAGCCTTGAGGACGACTTAGTTCGACCTCAACTGTCTGACCGGGCTTCAATTCTACCTTCGAAAAGCCGAACTGTCCCACTTCATATGCAAACACACGCTGGAATCGATAGTGACCAGGCCCCATGTTTTCGAATCGAAACTCGCCATTAGCATCGGCCGTGACTCGACCAGTAACCCCAAATGGTCGTTCCCAGGTGTTGGTGACGTCAATCCTTGGTAGCCATTCGATGTGTACCAAAGCGTTCGGAACCGGTTCGCCTCCCACCAAAACCCGACCTGTGATCACACCGGGTTTGGGAAGAGCGAGCTTCAATGGCTTCGCGTGTTCCTTTGCCGCAGCAACCATCGCTTTTTCAAGTTCACCAAAATACTGGAAGCCATGATCCGCAGACACCAATACGATGCCGTGAGAATCGTCCGCAATCTGTTGGTCGGTAGCGTTTTTGTTTTCCGTAAAAATGTCTGCGAAAAACTGTAGAGCTGACTTCTGAGCGGCCGCATTCTGTTTTGCGGGCTCTTCTTTCGCCTTGGGAGCCGTCAATGAAAACAAGCCCTTGGAATCCGATACGGTCGTAGGTCCTGAGTGACGACGGTTTTGGAAGTAGTCCCAGGGCGACATGTAATCTACGTAATTGCTGCGAAAACGATTCTGTCGACTGACATGGATCACAACAACATTGTTCAACGGCTTTTGAGTCTCAGCGTCAACAACCAGGCCTCGAAACGACGCTGCCGGTTTCAGCGTCACATCGAAACTGGCGTTCTTCACGGCATTAACGGGTAACTCAACGAGCTGTTCGATAAAACCGTTTGCCTGAAAACGATACACAGTCTGATAGTTTGTCATCTCTGTGACTGGAATCGTCATGACTCCGGTGGTCGTGTCGTAATATCGAGTCGTTTCATATTGGCTTGAAGACCAACTGTAGTTGCTATTGCCTTCCCGGAGATACCCCTTCGTGATCGCCAAGCCAGGAACAACTCCGCCATCGGAATCTCGCACCGTAATTGTGTAGGTCACAGCAGGCTTCATCGTCAGTTTCAGGTCGTCTCCACCTTTGATCTGTACACTACGAAGGCTCATGAATCCCAGCTTCAGAACGCTGGTCGTGGATTCGCTATCGGGCATGTGAGACAACGTGAAACGCCCGTCCTGATCGGTGAACGCCTGGCGTTCGAACATTCGAACTCCCTGCCAGGAGTCCGTGATGAGTCGCACGCCGGAAACAGGATTCCCATCGGGGTCCAGGATTGTTCCTGTTGCCGGTTTTCCGTCACTCAACTGAAAATCGGTCGTCGTTTCAGCCCCGACGACGGTATTGACCGTCTTTACGCTGGGGGCGTGGTCGTTGCTGAAAGCATGTAGCGTCACACTGCCAGCACGACAACCGGAAAGTTCGTATCGACCGGCTGCGTCGGTTGTACTTTCGACAGACGGATCCCTGCTATTGTAACGATCGGTGCCGGTCACGATGCGAATTCCCGCCAACGGTTCTTTGGTTTCTGTATGAATCACCTGCCCCGTGATGTACGCCCCGGGCTTCAAAGTCCATTGAATTACATTCGCCGTTGACAAGTTGTATCGGTAAGGGAACTCTTCGGTGACGAATCCGCGAGCTGTCACGGTCGCAGTCAAGTAGCTGTTATCTGTAGGCAGACTGCGAAACACAAACACCCCGTCTTCGTCCGTTGTAGCGCTGGGCGCGTAAATCTCTCTGAGATCGACTGCAACATTGGCTCCCACAACAGGCTTGCCTGTGTCAGAAAGGATCGTGCCGCTAATCACAGGGCTTCCTTTCGACATTTCCACCTTCTGTACCGGA
>CAYZYB010000734.1:0-3458 GCA_964481505.1 uncultured Planctomycetaceae bacterium
TTCGATATCCTGCGTGACGAAGGAGAAGCCTTTGCAGAGCAACTCACAGCGGCCGGCGTGAAAACGACCCACCGGCGTTATGACGGCATGCTGCACGCCTTTATGCACTTCACTGGCGCGTTTTCGTCAGGCCACGACGCGATTGAAGATGCGGCGGAAGTGCTTCGTGAGTTTGTTCAGGCATCTGCAGGCGAGTAGATCAGTATGCTTGGACGTATCATCCTGTTTTTTGTGTTGGTTCCATTGGTGGAACTGGTATTGCTAAGTCAGTTGCTTACGCATACCGGCCTGCTGACCACGATTGGGTTGGTGCTGATCACGGGAGTTCTCGGAGCCAGCCTGGCCAGGCAGCAGGGGATGGATGTGTGGCAATCGATTCATCTCCAGATGGCTCAGGGAAAAACACCATCGCGAGAAATCCTGAGCGGCGTAATGATACTGGTTGCCGGCGCGCTGCTGATTACGCCGGGCGTGTTAACGGATATCTGCGGGTTCCTTCTATTGATCCCGCAGCTACGAATCAAACTGGGCCTGCTTCTGGCTCGCTGGTTCAAAGTAAAAACCGTCTCGACGTTCAAGGACAAAGTCTGGCCTGAAGGCAGCGGCCCGTCGCAGGAAACAGACGAAGAACAACCCAGCGTTCGCGTTATTGATCCGGAAGAAAACCAGCAACTGCCAGACTGACTACCCGGCCTGAAGATTCATCGGCACACTCAATTGGCTCGGCCAACACGCCTTTGCCATCATGTTGCGGTCTCGCTTGCAGAAAATCATCGGTGGAAGATGACATTCAACAAGCGCTGTTATGTTCTGCCGACTTCCGTTTTCAGCTTCTGTCAGGATGCCTGCCGCTTACCGAGCCTTGCGGACCCATGTGGTGGCAAGCTCTGTGAGGTCAGGTTCTCCGTCTGTAGCTTCTTCGCTGGCGAAGTAGTAACGCTCAATTCGATTGATGGACGTCTGCAGTTCTTTTCTGCTGTCCGCTGACAGTCCGTTATTCGTTTCAATATTCTTCAGCAAACACAGAACACTAAACGGGGTTGTTTGTTCAGGGACCACAAACTTCGGGCCAACGGCGGTCTGCTCAGTCGTGTTCCTGGTTTTAAGCCATCCGCAAACTCCGATCACCGTAACAGCAAGCAGTCCGAATATGACGTATGTGGCGGCTGCGGACTTCGGTTGGTCGTACTGCTCAGTCAGTGTCACTGTCTGTTCGACCGCAACCAAATCTGCGTCGTCGTATCTCTGCCAAACTTCTTCGTCCAGCGGGAGTTTTGCAGAGGCGAATACAAACTGCTTTCGGTCTTTGGCGACGTCGCTTTTGTCCTTCAGGTTGATGGTCCAAAGCCTGTCGGAAACAACAACCGGCTCATTGCTTTCCGGGTCGAAGCGAGAAACCGACAAGCCGTTGTCTTCAATCGTATCGACTTCGAAATCGGAAAATTTCAGGTCCAGCAGTTCATTCAGTTCCGGGACCAGGCCCTGACCAGTCGCCTTGACCTCAAGCACGAGCCGACGATCTTTGGCCTGCCGTTCGTCGAGAGTTTGTGTGACGGACAGCTTCTGATGCGGTCTTAAATTCGCCTTTTCAGTGGTGCAGTCCACCATGACAGCCTGTGACTCGAGAGGCAGAACGACGTAGCCGGACGTATCAAGAAAATCGAGGTCGATCTTCAGCGGGGGAACGCGATCGATTTCCGGCCCACGCGGTTTCAGTAGAACGTAAGCATAAGATGTGGTCCGCCATCCCGACTGCTTTGTCGCCCGAGACGAAACAGATTCAGGCTGGAAGGTAACCGAGAGCACCTCAAAATGTTCATCGAGTGCATCCCTCGTATATGTTTCGAACTTCTCACGGTAGTTTTCGGTTGGGCGACCGTAGTTGTAGTAATACCCGGATCCGCTGTTTTGATTCTGAAGGTATTTTGCGAATCCGCCAGACTCGCGTTCGATGGCCTTGGTGTGGCGAAGATTGACGTACATGCCAAAGGGCTGCTGATGCCCGACTGCAGGAGATCCGTCGAGGATCGTTTCGAGCTTGATCTCGTCGACCAGGTCTTTGTAGTAATCGTAAACTTTCCTTGCTTCTACAGCCTGTTCGTGGTCGCCGACAATTGCCAGGCCTTCGCGAACGTAGCGAAATTTAACGCCCGGATTCACGTTACTCATGCGAGTGAAGAGATTGTTGGCGAACATCGAAAAGTGTTTTTCCTGCGATTCCGTCGGCAGGGTCTGCATTGCTTCTTTGATCCGCGGAATTTCCTTCAGAACAGGAAGTCGATCTTTGCGGATCTGATTCAGGTCCGTGGCCCCGAGCGCCGCGTAGAACCACATCTGAAACGCATCAATTGAGTATTCCGTCTCCTTCAGGTCCCGGACGGTTGCAATGTATGTGTCGGCAGACGCCCGAAATGCAGTCATCGCAGCCTTGCGATTGGAAGTGAAGTCTGATGACTGTTTCAGTTCTGCGTTGTAGTCATTTTGGTCGTGAGCGATCGCAGCTTTGGCGAGTTGCAGTTGCCAACTGTCGGGATGATCCGCTGTCGCACGGTCCAGTATTTTTGAAGCCGCTTCGTATCCGCTGACGACTTCAGCTTCGATTTCCTGCTGCTTCCGATTGGTGTTGGCATCTTTTTGCGTTTCCGGCTTCCGCCAGACTCCAGCGAGATTCGCACGCATCGTTTGCAGGAGCGTAGCCAGCGATTTCGCGTCCATGGACTTCACATCACCGAAGACGCGTTCCATATCGTCCTGTTGATAAACCTCGGCAGAACTATGAACCTTTTTGAAAGCTGCAGCGATCCATTTGTCTTCGATGTCGTCAAGCGGAAGAGCGCGGATACGGTCGACCCAACCGGAAAGCTCGTCGAGATTACGAACCTGGCGACTGCGGGTCAGAGGAATTCCGCTGGCTCGCCGGCTGTACCCGTAACCGAACATGTAGATACTTGTGCGTCGTTTCTGGGTGTTGGGATCGTGACTCTGCGCCCACTGGTCGAGGAACTCCCTGACCAGTTCTGTGGCTTCTTCCTTGTGAGTTTTGGCAAGCTGTTCGATATACGGAAACGCTTCATCTGCTTCTTTGACTCGCAGGTGAAGGCGGGCTGTGGCAATGTGGAATTCTGAACGATAGCCGTGTTGCAAAAACCTGAGCCAGTCGTCGCCAGGTTTGACGTCCAGCACTTCGCCGGATTTGATCGGCCGAGGCATCCCGCTGGAGGCTGTCGTGGTGCGAGAACTATCTTTCCAATAGTAGTTCCCATAGGCGTCTCGGGTCATGGAACGTCCGCGACTGGTGGTTTGGTCGTACTTCTGAGACCACGCGGCCTCTCGCAGCCAGTTCGCCGCGAGAAGGTGTAGGGCATTGCCCCAATCCCTGGCCTTATCGGGAGCCGCCTTCAGGAGTGCTTCAACAGCAGTCTGCTGAAGTTTCAATGTCGCCAATCGTTCATCAGGGT
>CAYZYB010000735.1:0-3455 GCA_964481505.1 uncultured Planctomycetaceae bacterium
TGCTATGGTCGCAGAATTCGCACGGGGATAGACCCGGTGATGCACATCTTCCGAATCAAAGATGGCAAGTCTCTCAGCGGTAACGACGACTCCCGAGGTCCTGACAGCTACATCCGCTTCAAAGTACCGGCAGATGGTGAATACGCCGTCCGCATTATGGATCACCTTGGCCGCGGTGGAGCCGACTTTGCATATCGCGTTGAATTCCAGCCAGTGGTTCCCAAGCTCACGCTGGGGATTCCTCGAGTGCGTCGATACTCGCAGGATCGGCAGAGAATCTATGTCGCAAAAGGAAATCGTTTTGCGACCATCATTTCGGCCACGCGAGCGAACTTTAAGGGCGAGCTACAACTGGAAGACATGAAGCTTCCACAGGGAATCAACATTGTTGCTTCGCCGATGCCAGCCAATCTCAATACGATGCCCGTCGTCTTCGAAGCGGCTGCGGATGCACCGTTGGCTGGAGCACTGGTCGATTTTCGGGCTAAGGTAAATGATGAAAAGCAAAATGTAAGCGGTCGCTTCGAAAACAGAGCGGACTTCGTGATCGCTCAGCCAGGACAGTCATTGTATTCCTGGAAAGATGTCGAACGCATTCCAGTATGCGTGGTTGACGAACTGCCGTACACAATCGAAATCGTCCAACCTAAGGTGCCAATGGTTCGCAACGGATCGCTGCAGTTAAAAATTGTGGCGAAGAAGAAAGAAGGCTGGGACGAACAGATCACTGTTCAATTCCCTTTCCGTCCACCAGGAATCGGAGCCAGCAGTACGATCAAGATCCCCAAAGGGAAGACCGAAGGATTGTACCCCATCAGCGCAAACGCCAGTGCTGCGATTGGTAAGTGGCCGGTTTACGCGATTGGTTCGGCCAACGTTGGCGGTACGGCCTGGGCGGCTTCTCAGATGGCAACCATCGAAGTTACAGAACCCTACATCAATCTCGCACTGCAACGTTCCAGCGTCGAACTCGGTAAGGAAACAGAATTGGTGGCGACCGTCGAAATCCTAAAGGATCTCGCCAGCCCGGCCAAAGTTAAGCTCCTCGGACTGCCTCACAAAGTGACGGCCGAAGAGCTGGAAATCACCAAAGACACGAAGGAACTGGTCTTCAAAGTCAAGACGGAAACAGACAGCCCTGCGGGGAATCACAAGAACATCTTCTGCAGTGTTGTCGTCACAGAGAACAACGAACCGATCACTCACGCTCGCGTTGGTAAGACGGAACTGCGTGTCGACAAGCCGTTACCGAAACCAGTGGCCAAGCCTGCAAAAAAGGCGGTGCCTAAGCCAGTGGCAAAAGCGGCGCCAAAACCACCCGCGGAAAAACGTCTGACACGACTGGAAAAACTAAGACTGGAAGCGAAAAAGGTAGCCGCTGAAAATTAGCAAGCGGTTCCTGCCTCTTTGCCTCTGCAAACTCGTCTCGGTGTATTCGAAAACGTTTACTTTCACTACCTGCCTGATTCTGGAGAGTCTGGCACCGGATACGAATCATGAAGACAATCCAACTGTTCGTCTTTGCTTTTGCAACAACCGTAGCGCTCACGGCGACTCACGGTCAGGGCGCCGAAAAGCCGGTTTCGATCACCGTTAGCCCGGCTGATATTGGGCTAACGGATGTGCGTGACCGACAGTCACTGATGGTGCAAGCCGTCATGGCCAATGGCCTCACGTTCGACGTTACCGATAAAGCGAAATTCGCAATTGAAAATGGAGCGTTCGTGAAACTGGATGGCCGAACCTTTCATCCGGTTGCTGATGGCGCCACCAAAGTCGTCGTAAGCTACGAAGGGCACAAAGTTGAAGTGCCGATTGCCGTCACAAATGCGAAGACAGATCTGCCGGTCAGCTTTCGCCTCGACGTGATGCCGGTCTTTATGAAAACCAGCTGTAACAATGGAAGTTGTCACGGAGCCGCTCGTGGCAAAGATGGCTTTCGATTGTCGCTGTTCGGCTTCGACCCTGCTGGAGATCACTTCCGACTGACACGCGAAATTCCCGGTCGACGCATTAACCTCGCGCTTCCCGAAGAAAGCCTGCTGATGGAAAAAGCCGTCGGCGCTGTTCCGCACACGGGCGGCAAACGTTTTGAAGTTGGTGGCGAAAAGTACAACACACTGATTCGCTGGCTGAAAGCCGGAGCGGCTGACGACGCGAAACCTAAAGAAGTGCCGAAGGTTCTTTCTGTAGACCTCTACCCCAAAGAAGCAGTTCTGGATGGCGAAGGAGAAACTCAACGGCTGTCTGTGCGAGCAAAGTACTCCGACGGCACAGACCGCGACGTCACCTCGCTGGCCTACTTCAGCTCCAACAACGAAACCTCGGCTGAGATCTCTCAGAAAGGTCTCGTGACCGCTCACGAACGTGGTGAAGCCTTCATTATGGCTCGCTTCGACACGCATACCGTTGGTTCTCAGTTCATCGTGCTGCCCAAAGGCCTGAAGTACGAAGACCCGAAGACCCCGGAATTTAACTACATCGACACACTGACACACGCCAAGCTTCGTAAGCTTCGCATCACTCCATCAGAAATCTGTACCGACGAACAATTTCTGCGCCGCGTGTTTGTGGATATCACAGGCACAATGCCCAGCGCTGAAGAGCACGAAATGTTTCTGGCGGACAAGGATCCGAAGAAGCGCGAAAAAGTGGTCGACCAGTTGCTAACGCGAAAAGAATTCGTCGACATTTGGGTGATGAAGTGGGCCGAACTATTGCAGGTTCGCACGATCAACAACCGTGTTGCGAAAAAACCGATGCTGCGTTACTTCAACTGGCTGCGTGAAAAGATCGCCAGCAACACACCAAGCGACGTGATGGTTCGCGAATTGCTGGCCTCCAAGGGCGGCACGTTTAGCAGTCCGGCCACCAACTATTATCAGACGGAAACGCAAACGCTGAAGGTGGCGGAAAATGCCGCTCAGGTATTCATGGGAATGCGAATTCAGTGTACGCAGTGCCATAACCACCCCTTCGACCGCTGGACGATGGACGACTACTATGGCTTTGCCGCGTTCTTTTCGCAGATCGGCCGCAAGAAGGCGGAAGACCCACGAGAGCAGATCATTTACAACAGCGGCCGAGGCGAAGTGAAGCACCTTGTCGACGGTCGCAATATGGCACCAAAGTTTCTCGGCGGCGAAACGCCTGACGTGAAGGGCCGCGACCGACGTGAGGTTCTTGCCGAATGGCTGGCGTCTCCGAATAATCCGTACTTTGCCACAAATCTTGCTAACATCGTGTGGGCTCACTTCTTTGGCAAAGGAATCATCGATGAGGTCGATGACGTACGTGTGAGCAACCCGCCGGTCAATGCCGAACTACTGGCCGAACTTGGCAAACGTTTCACCGACTACAACTACGACTTCCGTCGGCTGGTTCGAGACATCTGCACGTCGCGGACTTACCAGTTATCAACGCAAACGAATCCGTCCAACGAAAAAGACCACCGC
>CAYZYB010000736.1:0-3453 GCA_964481505.1 uncultured Planctomycetaceae bacterium
TCATACGGGGACAGAAGACGAACCCCATGTGAAGCATATTCAAAAACTGGCACAACATGGTCTCAGCAAAGTCGGACATCATGGACCGGTTTCGGCCATGGGCGTACCTGCTCCCGATTTGCCAAAGTGGGATGATCTTCAGGTATTGACGGCTCAACTTGCGAGGTTGCCGCTGTTCGACGACGCGGAAGTTGGCAGTGATGTCGTCATCGGTCCCAACGCCAAAAAGCCGCTTACTCTGAAGATTCCAATGTTTGTCAGTGACATGAGTTTCGGAGCGTTGTCGGAAGAAGCCAAAGTCGCGCTGTCGCGTGGAGCGGAATTGTCGGGAACCGGTATCTGCTCGGGTGAAGGCGGGATGCTGCCCGAAGAACAGGCGGCCAACAGTCGCTACTTTTACGAACTTGCTTCCGGGCGCTTCGGCTGGTCGCTGGACAAAGTTCGGAATGTGCAGGCATTCCATTTCAAGGCGGGCCAGGGAGCCAAAACGGGCACCGGCGGACACCTGCCTGGTGCGAAGGTGAAAGGCAAGATTGCGGAGGTTCGCGGACTGAAGGAAGGCGAACCCGCCGTTAGTCCACCTCGATTTCCCGACCTGAACGGCGTTGAGGATTACCGTCAGGTAGCCGACGAAGTCCGTTCGGTCAGTGGAGGAATTCCTATCGGAATTAAGATGTCAGCTCAACATATCGAAGCCGACATTGACTTCGCGCTTGCAGTCGGAGTCGACTACATCATCATCGACGGTCGCGGAGGCGGAACCGGTGCGGCTCCCGATATCTTTCGCAACAACATTTCCGTCCCGACCATCCCCGCACTGGCTCGAGCCCGCAGGTATCTGGACAAGCTTGGCCGATCAGAAATCACATTGATCGTCACCGGCGGGTTACGGACGGAGAGCGATTTCCTCAAAGCCCTGGCCCTTGGAGCCGATGCCATTGGAGTCGCCAATAGTGCGATTCAGGCGATCGGTTGTCTGGGCATGCGAGCCTGCAATACAAACAATTGTCCGGTGGGAATCGCCACGCAGCGCGACGACCTGCGAGCTCGTATCAAAATCGAAGCCAGCGCAAAGCAACTGCAGAATTTCTTCGAAGCATCGACGGAGCTGATGAAAGTCATGGCGCGTGCCTGCGGGCATTCGCACTTGAGTGAGTTCTGTGTGAACGACCTGTCGACCTGGCATTTCGAATTGGCTCGACTGACCGGCGTCCGCTATGCAGGTGTGCAATAGCCGAAAAGCGGGGACTATCGGTGGTTCACTCGGATCTGACAGGTTGGCTTAGCGGAAGACAGAACCGATTCGGAATTCTCCTGTTCATTTAGTCGCTGTTTCAACTCGGGTATGATGCGTTCTGCGGCTTGCTCACCGACTTCCATCAGTTCCTGTGCTCGCGTGAAGTCCGCAAAATCGAATTCGGATGTGTCGGCAGCGATCATGAAGTCGACGTCCGACGTTCGCAGCGCTGTAATCAGATGATCCTGAACTTCGTTCGATCGCATGATGGTTTCGAACTGCCCGGCGTTCTTCATTTTGTCGGTTTCCATCCCGGGCACATTGCCGCTGAAACGGTGAGACAGCCGCGCGGCGATATTCACGCCCACAACCATATCAGCGCCGCGTTCCGGAAGCAGGTCGCCTGGCACATTGTTGAAAATGCCCCCATCCACAAGCGCCATGCCGTCACGCAGAATGGGACGGGAAATCTGCGGAATATTGATACTCTCCAACACGCCATGGACCGCGTCTCCACGATCGCGCACAACTTCGGCTCCCGTAATCAAATCGACGGTGACGGTGCTGAGCGGCATCAGCAGCTGTTCGAGCTGCACATTGCCGAAGTGGTTTCTCAGCATCGACTCCCACCCGTTTGATCGAAATTTGTAGATCAGAAACCACTGCTTGCCCTTGGGCAGTTTCCGAAACAACCAGGTTGGCGTGAGATCTTCTGAAAAAGTCTTCGCCGCAAACTCCGGTGTCCAGCCGAATGTGTACGGCAAGGCCATCAGCGCACCGGCACTGGTGCCTGTGATGATGTCGAAATATATCTCTTCGCGCTCAAGCGCCTTCAGGATTCCCAGATGAGCCAACCCGCGAGCCGCTCCTCCCCCGAGTGCGAGGCCCAGTCGAGTGCGTCGCAGGTGACGCACGAGTCGGGAAATGCTCTGCTTCTGCAGGCGGCTGTGTGATGTTTCTGACGGACTCAACACGAACTTGAAATTCGGTTGCGTCAGTTCTGAGGGGACGGCGGGAATGGTTTCCGGGTTGATGCCGTCTTCGAGTACCCAGACCCAGTGGACGCGTTCCGCAAGCGAAGGATTTGCGGCCGTCACTTCCATCAGTCGTTGTTTCGCGGTCGCGGCGTGTTTGGGTTCGACCAGCCACCAGATCTGCTGACACTGCGGCAGAATTCCCAGCAGTGCTTCTGTCGTTGTATCGTTGTTCAGCCCAACCAGCGTATGTCCGTCGTGACTGGTCTGTTGTCCCAGATACTCACGAACCCAGTCAGCCGCAGCGGAAGGCAACAGACCGTCAGGCGTCTGGCTGACTCGGCAGGATTGATCATGCTGCGACAAATTCGAATCCGTTAGGACACGGATTGTTTCCGTCCCGACAGCAAGCGATGAAGCCACAAGAGGAAGCAGTGCGTGTGTTTTCGGCGAGGTTTGAACGACGCCAACAATTCGATCGACATTACGAGGTTTCTGACCTGACGTTTCGCGCCGCAGTCGGAACCCGAGCGTTCGTGAGAGATTGGCGGCAAGCCCGGGAACTTCGTCCATGAGGCGTTCAAAATCCGACTGCTGTAGCTCCAGCAATCGCGAATCCATCACGGCAGTCATCGTGACGACGCGACGGCCGCCGGTAAGCATCGCCATTTCGCCAAAATGTTCGCCAGCCACCAGGTGATCGACGAAAGTCTCATTGCCAACATATCGCGCTACGCTGATTTTCACTCGGCCTTCGGCGACGATGAACAAACTGTTGCCCGGATCGTCCTGACTGAATACGACATCACCGCTCGCAATCTTTCGTTCCGTAAGTGCAGCGGAAAGCTGTGTGATTTGTTCATCGTCAAGTCCGCAGCCGAGCTGACTTGTCCGCAGAATTTCTGAAGTTTCGTCAGTCATCTTTGTCTCGACTCCCATTTGTAGCAGGCTTGCAGTTCAAGCCGATGACAAGTCTGTGAAGTAGCGTGCATCCCCGTTCCCAGGTAATTTCCTGTTGGAAGGGTTACCGTAACTAGTGGTCGGCTCAGCAGCTCTGCAGGATTGCGTCGGACTAACCTCAAAACATGAATTTTCCCTTACGAAGGTTGGTGATGGCGCTGGAGACGATCTGCCTCAGTAATTTGAACTGATTATTCGGCTGGACACGTATTTGCAGCGTGGCAGGCGGGTCATGGCGTGCTGCCGGGTTCTCTCGCACCGCACTCAAACTCGGGACATGTC
>CAYZYB010000737.1:0-3449 GCA_964481505.1 uncultured Planctomycetaceae bacterium
GTTCTGACCTCTTTGAACTGGCCGCGAACAACGGGCGCACCATCGGTTTCGAAGCGGCCGTGGCTGGCGGAATTCCCATCATCGGCGCAGTAACGCAGGCCTTGACGGGGAATCAAATCCTGTCTGTCGAAGCGATCCTGAACGGTACCAGTAACTTTATCCTGACTCGCATGCTGGACGACAAACAATCGTACGAAGATGTGCTCAAAGAAGCTCAGGCCCTCGGTTACGCGGAAGCCGATCCCGCCATGGACGTTGACGGGACCGATGCTGCCCAGAAACTGGCAATCCTGACTCGCCTTGCATTCGCGACGTCTGTACCGCTGGACAGTTTTGTTCGGCAGGGCATCGACAATCTGCAACTGCTCGACCTGCAGGTGGCCGATGATCTGGGCTACAAGATCAAACTTCTTGCAACATCACGGCTCAATAACAGTCGGCTGGAACTTAGCGTGCAGCCGACACTGATTCGAAAAGACCGCATTATCGCTCAAACAAGCGGCGCCAATAACATCGTCGCGGTCGAAGGCGACGCGGTCGGCATGACAACATTCTCCGGCGCGGGCGCCGGGCAATTGCCAACGGCATCCGCAGTCATGGCGGATATCATCGACTACGCCACCGGGCGAACCGCGGTCACCTTCCAGTCGATTCTCCGCAACGCTCAACAGCCATCGCTCGAAATTCAACCGGCCGAAGAACTCACGCGCCGCTACTATTTGCGTCTCAACGTCGACGACCGACCTCACGTGCTCGCCGACATCACTGACGTACTCGGCCGCAACGAAATCAGCATTTCTTCGGTTCGTCAGGACGAAACGTCGGAAGACAGCGATGGAGCTCGCCTGGTGATCATGACTCACCGCACAACCGAAGGCCGCCTTCGCGCCGCGGACGCCGAACTCGCTCAGTTGAAGTGCATTCGCGGAGCAAGCATTCGACTCCCCGTAGCGGAGTAAGCAGAACCGCTTGGGCACGCCATCCAGACTGTTCGCATACGCTCAATAGTCGTCGCTGTGCTCGGCGCAACCTCGATCTCAGCAGCGGTCTGTTTGTGAGTGAACGCGACAAACGACTGTCGCCAGACCGCAGATGGTCACGTCCGGCATGACAGCGCCACCTCGCAGTGAAGCTGACCAAACTAATGCACCGTTTTAACGTCGAAACTGTTGGGACGAACCGCAAGATCGCGAAATCGTACATCGTTGGTGTGGACGGCCTGAAACTGTCGCGCGGAAGTTTGCCTGAGTTGATCGTAATTCGCACGTATGGCTTTGATGGCCTGCCCGCAGAATAATTCTGTCTCGTTTTCACCGGCCACGTTTTCCGTTACCTTTTGCGTGGTCTGCGTCTGGCTCATACATTTTGTTCGGCCGGTCTTCTTCTCTTTCACTGATATCTGAGCGTTTTTCGTGGAACATCAGCAAACTCTTGTTGCTCTCGCCGGCATTCTTGTCATCGGAATTGGTTGCCAGTGGGCGGCCGGTCGCCTAAAGCTGCCTTCCATCCTGTTGCTGCTGTTCGCGGGGTTGTGCGTCGGACCGATTTCCGGATTCCTGAAACCTGATCAACTGCTTGGTGAGCTACTGTTGCCTCTGGTGTCGCTGGCGATCGCCGTGATTCTTTTCGAAGGCGCGATGACTCTGCGCATGAGCGAACTTAAAGTTATCGGGCGACCGTTGCTGCTGTTGCTGACCGTTGGAGTTGCCATCACCTGGTGTCTTGCGGCGTTTGCTGCCAGGTACATTCTTAACCTTGGCTGGGCGGACGCCGTTTTACTTGGTTCGATCCTTACTGTGACGGGCCCCACTGTTGTCGGGCCAATGCTAAGGCACATTCGCCCCATCGGTAAGGTGGGGCCGCTGGCTCGCTGGGAAGGAATTGTGATCGACCCCGTGGGCGCCGTTCTGGCTGTGCTTACTTTCGCGGCTTTGCGAGCTCAACGAACATCGCCCGTAGAAGACGCGGCGCTCAATGGAGCGATCGGGTTCGTACTGACATTTTTGATCGGTTCGATTCTGGGTTACGTGGCCGCCAGGATTCTAAGCGAAGTTTTGCGGCGACACTGGGTCAGCGATCATCTCGACAGCCCGCTGACTTTGGCGTTTGTCGTCCTGACATTCACAGCGGCCAACGTGCTGCACCATGAAGCCGGCCTGGTGGCCGTGACCGTTATGGGACTCGTTCTGGCAAATCAGCATTCTGTTTCTGTTACTCGAATCATCTCGTTCAAGGAGAACCTGACGGTGCTGCTGGTCAGTAGCCTGTTTGTGGTGCTGACGGCAAGGCTCGACCTGCAGGCGTTCGCCAGTGCCGGATGGCGTGGTGTCGCTTTCGTCGCGGCGATGATTCTTTTCGTGCGCCCGATCAGCGTTCTGCTGTCCACAATCGGTTGCGGGATGAAAATGTCTGAACGTCTGTTTCTGTCGTGGCTGGCACCTCGCGGAATCGTTGCTGCCGCCGTCGCGTCTGTCTTTGCTGCGGACATGCCGAACGGCGACAGCTTTGTCGCTGCAGTGTTTTTGGTGATCGTCGGAACAGTTGTCGTCTACGGCCTAACCGCTGGACGCGTCTCAAACAAGCTTGGCCTCAGCGTGCCGAATCCGCAGGGAGTGCTGATTGTCAGCGCTCATCCAGCTGCGCGAGCGATTGGGGCGGCGCTGATGAATCTGGAAATCCCCGTTCGTCTGGTCGACACCAATCGCGACAACATTGCGGTGGCGCGGATGGAAGGTCTGCCAACATTCTTTGGCAACATTCTTTCTGAGCAACTGGAAGACCTCGAACTTGGCGGCATCGGCCGCATGTTCGCGATGACTCAAAATCCCGAAGTCAATCTGCTGTCCGTTCACCGCGGAGCGGAACTGTTCGAGCGAAAAGAATGTTATCGCCTGACCATCGAATCGGCGGGGCTTAGTCGCAACGAAGTGGGGCGCGAAGCTCTGGTCGGCCAGGTTCTCTTCGACGAACACGCCACCTACAACGAACTCGACAACCGCTTCGCCTCCGGCGCCACTGTCAAATCCACGAAGCTGTCGGCCGAATTTACGCTGGAAGACTTCCAGTCGCGATACCCCACTGCGTTGCCGTTGTTCGTCGTGGATTCCGGCGCCAAACTCACAGTCATCACCGCCAACGACGCATTCGCCCCGGACGTCGACGACACCATTGTGGCACTCGTCGAAAGCGAAGCATAAGATCCTTCGCAATCCGAAACACAAATGTTCGACCCCAATCAGATCGTCGGTTCAGGCGAGCTGACGTATCAGCAGGTTTGCATCCGGGATGCATCGACATACCGCAGTTTCTGTCTCGGCCTGCCAGCCCTGCTAATCCCGATGACCGATGACCGTTGACAAATGGGTGCAGTCGCAGAAAGTTGCGAATCTGAAACGGGTGGCCGGGGTTGGAGCGAGGCACGAGCGAAACCCCGGGGTTTCCTTCGCAAG
>CAYZYB010000738.1:0-3445 GCA_964481505.1 uncultured Planctomycetaceae bacterium
AATGTACCCAAGGTCGACAGACATACCGACAAAGGTCAGGATGGCAACGATGCCAACCACGCCAAGTACAAGGAAGACTCCCTTGCGAGTTTGTTGTTTGAGTCGCGACACAGCGGCTCTCATTGGTGATCTTTGCATGATTCCCCCCCAGGTAGTCAAGATCGTGAATGTAACAGTTAGTTTTCATTAAGGTTGAGCACGTTGCTCAAAGCTATCGCCGAAGCCGACCCAGAGTTAACTGGACAGGCCGCCTCCCATTCCCGCACGCATCACAAGTCGTGCAGAAATGTTCGGTGTTGGTATCCAGCGCGGAGTCATATAGCCGACTTCCGCGTACGGCATAGCCACTTCGATTCTGATAAAATCGAGTTCGTTTGCTTCGTCCAGAAGGTCGAACGTTTGAGTCGGTTCGTCATTGTGGACAAGCGAGATGATCAGTTTGTCGCCCGGAAATCCCGAAGCAGTTACAAAGTTGCGGATGTCGCGTTCGATCTTCGCGTTCGGCGTGTCGCCTTCCTGAATCAGTCCACGATGGTCGATATTCGCCAAACGCCCTGATTCTCGAACAGCCGATTGCAAAACAGTCTTGACTCGCAATGCCATGCCCATTTCGATCGTGCCCATGATGACCATGACCAGAAAAGGCAGACAGAACGCTGCTTCGACTGCTGCAGCTCCTCGCCGAGACTGCTGATTTGATTCTTGTTTTTTGCGTATGAAGTTTCGCATTGGATTCCTGCTATTCTTTTCTCATCACTGCCTGGCCATAGAGATTCACATCCCTCAGGAACCAAGCGCCAAGAATGCCGACTTCTGTATACGGCACCTGAACTCGTACGATAAACAGCGACTGAGATGGTAGCGTTGCCAGATCGCTGTCAGGCAACGCTTCATAGTCGGTTAAGGTCGTCGGATCGAATTCAGGGTCATCAAACTGGCTTCCATCTTTCACCAGGACTTGCAGACTTGCTGCGTTGACATTGATGGCACTACCGAGAATCTCTGTAGCCTTGTCGACAACGTCCTCGGTTGTCGCAGTGTCAGCCACACCAAGCCGAGCGGCATTACGTGCCGCCGCATTGATGGTGTGAATAGTCATGAAGCAATGGCCGAATTCGATCGTGGCAATTCCGATTGGGAACAGCCACAGCAGCATAAAGTAGACCTCCATGATGGTCGTACCTTTGCGGCTACTGCTTCGTTGTTTGTTTTGAAGACGTTTCATGTTCATAAAACCTGAAGTACGCAACTTTGCGAAACCAGAACACCTGCTATGGGCATTCAATCAAAACATAGATCGCCGTTGGTGCAATGCCGGGCGATTTCCTGCGGATAGACGGTCGCACGAATGGCGGTGGTGACATTTGAGAACATGGCTCGTAGCAAATCAGCCACATTTTCGGCGCCGGCTGCTTCGACGCTGCGGTTTCGTTGTCGAAACGCATCATCCGGTGCAGCAATGCAGCGTTTGCACTGCGGACTTCGGTATGTTTACGTGCATGTCAAACCGGTCCTGTCGGTTTGGCGGCGCAATCCGTTTGTGCGGGCGCCAGACATCTGCCTGCGATCAAAACTCGTCGAAACTTCGCCCGCTCGTGAAAACGCAGGGCAATTGCTGCTGACTGAGTTCGAAAACCGCTCAGCTACTTTGTGAAGCGAGCCCAGCCCCCACCACCCTCAGGAGCGGCGGGAGGTGTTTGCGGACTGTCTTCGGTCGCTTGCCCCTCGTTTTTGTGCAAGGCGGCAATGGCTTCGCATCGAGAGTCAAACGGCACCCAAAAGAAGTCCGTCTTCGTGTTCTCCAGCAACATTAACGTCTTCATCATCTCACGCATGTTGTCGCTGAGATTGCAAAGAACGGCTTCGCCACCACCCTGTCGAGTCTTTTTTGCCAGACGGATCAGCATGCCGACAAAAGTTGAAGCAAAGTAGCTGAGCTTCGAAAAGTCCACCAGCAGATGCCTGATCTCTTCGTCGCTAAGCTGCCGGTAGGTTTCGTTGTACGCGTCCCGAACGTCGGAATCGCGAAACTCCATCAGGCTGCCGGTTGGCGTTACGATCAGAACATCAGTGTCCCGCTCGTATTCGAAGACTTGTTTTCCGGAAGACATGGAGGGCTTTGTGCGTGCGTTTGGTGGTGGGAAGTTGAGGCGGGAGGTCGAGATTTTGAAATCGCCGACAGATACCGCAGCGGGCTGACAAGCGATTCATTGACCACACGGTAACCAGTCTGTTTTCGCTTCTCAAGCCGCGCGTCCGTCTTTCCGAAGTTCAAAAGGGCCGCCATCCTCGCCACGCCTGGTGCTTAGGCAGCCATTAACCTGGCAAACAGAAAGACGTTGGGACTGCTAAACTCCTTCGATTCCGCAACGCCTTGAATCCTCAGATGGCTTTCCTGTCCGTAACTTTCGTCGATTCTCGAGCGACAGAATCTTCGGACGTTGAGTCAGCAAGATCATCGTGGGGCAGCCCCGGCGCTGCCCCCGTCAATGCGATTCGATCTTTGCATATCTTCCAGTCGTCCAGTCGACGACTTTGGAACGCATGAATTGCAGCACTCAAGCGGTACCATAACAGCTCTAAAAAACTCCGCGCCAAAATGAGAGCACAATATTTTGTGGGTGGTCGGGGTTGGACTGAGCTTGCGAAGGAAACCCCGGGGGTTCGCTCGTGCCTCGCTCCAACCCCGACCACCCAACGCGTCCCCAATTCCACGCGGTTCTACTTAGTTCATGACGGTAAAGCCAGGCGTACCGAGACGTTCCGACGGCCCGCTGGGCATGTCGTCCTGCGGAGCATCGCGCCAGTCCGTTCTTGCGGCGACAGGTTCTTCTTCTAACGCGTCTGCTGCTTCAAGGCGGCTGTACACGATCAGTGTCGCGGTGCCTAACATCGCGACGTAGTACGGCAATTCCAGCAATTCAAGTGTCAGGAACTGTGCTGCGATAAAGAACCCACACAATGACGCAATGGTCAAACGGCAGGCATCTCCATACCACGGCGGTGCTCTTTTCGGCAGGTTTAGCAGCATGATCCAACATCGCCATATGCACAGCAGATAAAAGCCGCCCAGCATCACGATGCCCGGGACACCGGTTTCCGTTGCCGTTTGGATCCACTGGTTGTGTGCTTCCGTCACATCAGTATGACCGAAGTCCTGTCTGGCACGAATTGGCCAATGGTCCGGACCACAACCAAAAATCGGATCCTCCATAAAGACAACGTAACAGTCTTTCCACATGTCCAGTCGACTTTGAGCTGACTCTTCGTAGCGTCCACGTTTCGTCTCAAACGTCTTCATGAACCGCTCACGAACCTCCGGACCAGCAAGGTAGATTGTCGCCAGCAAACCGATGGCAAATAACAGGTAGTGGGTAGGTTCTTTCTTGATCAAAAAGAACGAAAGCGCCATCCCAATACCGGTCGACAGCATCGCTCCGCGAGA
>CAYZYB010000739.1:0-3439 GCA_964481505.1 uncultured Planctomycetaceae bacterium
GTCCGCTGGCGTCCACCACCAGCCTCGCGTGAACGTCGTACTCTCGCCCCTGATCATCGGTGCAGTTCACACCGACCACTCGACCATTGTCTGTGATCAAATCCGTCACTTCAGTTCCGAAGCGAACATCAGCTCCGACTTCAATGGAGCGATCGATCAGGATTTTGTCGAACGATGAACGCTCTACAAGATACGAGTACGGATTGTCTTTAAAACTCGCTTTGGAATCGTATTTCGAAAAGTCGCCGGGGACTTCCGTCTCTCCGTACAGCCACTTACCACCAGGCTTACGAATGTAGGTTTCTCGAATCGGCTCGTGAACTCCGAGGCGTTCAAAGATATTTACCGTTGCAGGCAGCAACGATTCGCCAATATGGAAACGCGGAAAGTGTTCCTTCTCCAGAACAACAACATCGAACCCATTGGACGCCATTAACGTCGCAATCGTGCTGCCAGCCGGACCGCCCCCGAGAACGACGACATCGTGCTGTTTCATTTGTCTTTGCATAAATCAATTCTTCGACGTCAATACCGTCAGGCAAACGCAGAACTCAGCCGGACTTGCTTCCGTACTTACATTGTAGCCTCTACTTCCGCTACAGCAAAACCGGCTCGCTACGAGCTTTTGATGTGGAGGCCCGTGCGTTGCTCCACCATTTCACCGCAAATACGCTCACATCTGTTCGACGGCATGTTGTTGAACGGCAGCAAACGGTAGAATGAAGGCACCGTTAAGGATCAATCGAGACGTTGTATATGAGGCCATTTCCAATGACAGAATCACGCCGTTCGTTCTTAACCGCTCTAACAGCGACCACCGCTGCTGCTGGCATGAATGCACTTCCAGGAATCGCTCCTGCTGCGGTTGCCGCAGATCCGCCGACTCGGAGTGGTAAGTCGTATATGAAGCTTAGCCTTGCAGCGTACAGCTTCAATAAGATGATGGCCCGGCGCGGCACTCCGGAACAAATCGCCGCTGCAGAAATGACTCTCGAGAAGTTCATCGACTTTTGTGCTGAGCAGGGTTTAGGGGCAGCCGAACTGACGGGTTACTATTTCCCCAAAGACGTCACGCCGGATTATCTGATGAGCATCCGGCAACAAACACATCGACTCGGCATCGATGTTTCCGGGACTGCCATCGGTAATGACTTCTGCGTTGCGCCAGGCGAAAAATGTGACCAACAGCTCAAAGAATGCCGCGACTGGATCGACTATGCGGCTCTCATGGGGGCTCCCGTGATTCGCATTTTTGCCGGCAAGGTACCGAAGGGGGAAACCGAAGAGGTTGCCATCAAACGCTGCGTCGAAGGCATCAATCAAAGCCTCGAATACGCGTCAAAGAAAGGTGTCTTCCTTGCGTTGGAGAACCACGGTGGCATTACCGCAACGCCCGATCAGATGCTAAAGATTATCGAGGGCGTTGATGACTCACCGTGGTTTGGTGTCAACTTTGATAGCGGGAACTTCAGGACAGACGATCCTTATCGAGATCTTGCCCGTATCGCTCCGTACGCCGTGAATGCTCAGATCAAAGTGATGATGAAATCGCCCGAAGGCAAAAAGTACGCCGCCGATATTTCGCGTGTGATCAACATTCTGAAACACGCCAGCTACCGCGGCTATGTGACGCTGGAATTTGAAGAACCCAATCCTTTCGAAGAAATTCCTAAGTATCTTGAAACGCTGCGAAAAGCGATCGGCTAACTCAACTGCTGCCGCCGCTGACGAAACGTGACGTTCACAACACAGGAATCCGCATGACTGAAGCCAGGGTAAATTCGGAACGATCAGAAGTCACCAGTGGGGCTGATGGCTGCTGGATGTTCCAGTTGGCGATTTTGGTGCTGCTGGCGTTTCTTCCCTTCGATCGCACCAACGCGCAATCGAAGGAAACCGAAGCGTCTGAATCTGGTTCAGTCGCCGGAGAACGGTACGTGTTTAAGAAGGACCATGATCCGAACGGAATCGGGAAGTTCTACATGGGCCGCGAGATCGCTCATGTGATGGGCTACGCTGGTGCGATCTGGCTGGAACGCGATACCCGCGAAGAAGAAGAGCGGCTTACTCTGATGGTGAAATCGCTGAAGCTGCAGCCGGGTGACGTTGTGGCTGACATCGGGGCAGGCAGTGGAGTCATCAGTGGCTTGATGGCGGAAGAAGTTCTTCCCAATGGATACATCGTGGCGGTTGATGTGCAGGACGAGATGTTGTTGCGACTGCAGGAAAACGTCCGCAAAAAGGGAATCAGCAACGTCATTCCAATCAAGGGATCACAGAAATCCGCGTCACTGGCACCTCAGTCGATCGATCTGGCAATCATGGTTGACGTTTACCATGAATTCGAATTCCCTTACGAAATGATGCTTGAGCTTAGCAAAGCAATGAAGCCGGGCGGACGCATTGTGCTGGTGGAGTACCGGATGGAAGATCCGACTGTACCGATTAAACTGGTTCACAAGATGTCTCAGGCACAGGTGAAGAAGGAAGCCGAGCAGCCGGAATTCCATTTGAAGTGGACAGAAACCATTGATGCATTGCCAAGACAGCACATCCTGATTTTCACAAAGCAGGAAGCACCAGCTCCATCTCAGCGGTAAATTCGGAAAATTCCGCGATCAAAGTGACACCGAAAACCTGTCGTAACGGCGTGAGGCGGGTCCGCTTAAGAATTCCACACGCACTTCTTGCCATCGCTCATACCGTTTGCGTAGGATGACGATACAGAAAACAATGGTTTTTCTGCCAATTGTCCATAGCACATAGGTCGTGCCGAGATGTCGAAGAAACAAGTCCTGCTGATGTCATTCGTGGTGGCTTTGCCCGCCATTGGTCTGCTGGTCGCGTTGGTCTTCGGAGCACTGGACGACGGAACCAACATGTTTTCGGGCATGATGACAGTTGTTGTCGCAATCTGTGGGCTACTGGTACTCATTCTGGGACTTAGTCCCTTCGCCATCATGGCCTTCTATCCGGCCGATGGTTTCGCCTCGCTCGCTCCACCGCCGCAGGAAGGGGCTGCTACCGCGGCACCTTCAAAACCACGTCCGAGTGCAGCGGATGATGAAGACGACGAATTCGACGACGAAGAATTTGAAGACGATGATGAATTTGAATCAGATGGCTTCGAAGACGACTATGGCGACGATGACGGTGGAGAAGAACTTTACGACGACGATGGCGACGATGAGTTCGAAGACCTGGACGATGACGATTGGGGCTAACAGCCGCCGATAGACTGTAAAGCTGGAGTAAATCTACGTTCATCTGCTTCTTCTTTGTGTGTAGCTCCGCCAATATTCAACACCCCACAAGCCCAACACACTCGCCGCAAATCTCCCTCGGGTGTGGTAGCAAATTGTTGCATTTGCAATGGGTGGCCGGCAACGCCGTTAACCGTATGAAGACAGTTTGATTGGTGGTATTTTGGCCGCAATGT
>CAYZYB010000740.1:0-3437 GCA_964481505.1 uncultured Planctomycetaceae bacterium
ACTCAGGCAAAGCCCGGCGATTTCAGACGTAGCGAAGAACCACCCGCGACAGGAAACAAGCACACAATTCAATCTGCGCCGGGCACAGATCGAAGGTACACATCGACTGAAACATCCTCGCCCAATTCTCGATGAAACTCGCCTCGGGCACCGCGGATGATGACACGGTTGTCTGTCCATTCATCACGGTATGCCGTACACCGTTTGAACTGATCGCCAACAGCCAGCATCTTTTCTGCCATCGTCTGGCGAAGGCGTTTGAGATCCGCAGTGTGGCTGAGATCGCTGGCGAGGTTCGTTGATTGTTCGGGGTCCGCTTTGTTGTCGAACAACAGTTCTTCGCCGTCGACGAGATACCGTGCGTATGTGAATTGTTGATCTCGGATCGCGCGCCATTCGAAGCCATCTTTCCACTGGAACGTGTGTCCCATGCCCTGCAGAAATGCGAAGTCCGGTTCGCAACTGCAATCAACGCGAGTTGCGTCAGACAAATCGATCCCGTCAATGTTGTCCGAATACCCGACACCCAGCATTCCGCAGATCGTAGGCATGATGTCGACTGCAGAAATGCAGGCATTTGATCTTCGGCCAGCAGGGATTTTTCCCGGCCAGCGCATCAACATCGGCACTCGCGCGGATTTGTCGAAGAAGGTCATCTTGAACACGCGAGCGTTCGCGCCGAACTGTTCGCCGTGATCGGAAGTGAAAATGACAATTGTGTTGTCGGCCAATCCGGAAGCTTCCAGTGACTGCAGCAATCGGCCAATCTGTTCATCCAGTGCAGACGTCATGGAGTAGTAAACTCGCATGAATTCCGGCAGGTTCGGTTTCCAATGCTTCAACCATCGCTTCTGATCAGTGTTGCGGTCCATGTGTTTGTCCGGCGTGTCACTCCATGTCGACGGCAAATCAAATTCGACATCGCGAAACCGGTCGTACCACCACGGCGGAACGTTTTCCTGCGTCCACGGATCATGCGGCGGGCTGTAGGACACAACCATGGCGAACGGCTTCTTCGTTGCCGCATGTCGTTCAATGCGATTGATGGCCATGTCGGTAAACACGACCGGAGCCCACCCCGTAATCTCCTTTCGAACCGGCGTGTCTCGAAAGTAGAACGCTTTGAAGTTGCCATGGTTAAAGTTGTAGGCCGCCCAATAGCCGTCGAAGCCGAGTCGATATGGTCCGGGCGGGCAAAAGGCATTCTCCGGGAACTTGTGGCGGCCCGCCTGGTTGGCCCACAAATGCCACTTGCCGATGTAGTCGCACGTGTATCCCTTTGCCGTCAACACATGACCAAGCGTATCGTGGTTAGGATTGAGCCGCAGTTCGTTGACCACCATACCGTGCGTGCTCGCGTACTTTCCAGTCCACAACGTTGCGCGAGTGGCTGCGCAAACCGGCGTGTTGACAACGTAGTTGTAAAAGTCGATTCCTTCCGCCGCCAAGCGGTCGATGTTGGGCGTAATCGCTTTCGCGTCGCCCGCATAGCCGCAGGATTCGTAGCGCAACTGATCGGCGACCAGCATGATCACGTTGGGCCGCTGCACCTGAGCGACAGACAGATCCCGCATGAAGAGAATAAGGACGATTGGAGTCAGTTGCCTCATCATTGCGCCGCAGCCTTTGTCGATTTATGCATGGTGATGAAACCACCGTTATGACAAGCATCGCGCGAAATCTCAATCAGGAAACGCTTGAGTAGAAGCAAGCATTCGGTAGATTCTTTCTGCCGGAGATGATTCGCTGGTTGGCTGCGACCTTACCCTGACTCGTTCTACCAACGAAAGTCGGTTCATGCTCAAAGGCAGCCACTACTGCGATACGGCTCGCCTGGCGGCGAATTTCCATTCCGGCAGGATCCACCTACCGACCGCTGTTCCCCTTCTTGCGTTTCTTACGTTTGCGTTTCCGCTTGGTCGCAGGAAACAACATCGCTCGCAGCTTCTTCGCGCTGGCTTTCAATTCTGCGCTGACAGTTTTGCCAAATTCCGGATCCAGGCGAGTCAGTTCGCAGCGCCGCAGGTCGAGCGTTTCACAGGAACCGTCTGGAGTTTCCACAAAGACAAAAGGCAGGCACACTTGCCTGATCAGCAACGGGCGGCCGCTGTCTTCGGGCAGCAGATGAAGGCGCACCGGTACATCCGGAGTAAGCTGGTGGGCTTCATCGCGCCACAGGAACGACGGTACTTCACAAACAACGCGCAGCAAAGCAACGTAGTCGCCGAGCTGCAGGTCTTCTGCCGCCATTCTTCGAGATGTTGTAAGAGTGTCGTTCATCGAAAGTCAACGACACCAACAGCTGAACCAGGGTTCGGAGCGAAAAACAGACAGCAACTCTTCGCTCAGTGACAATTCACTTCACCGCGGGCAGAGGGGGCAGGTTCATCGTTGCGGGTGATTCTCCGGTGGCCTCACGAGTGAACGACTTGCCGAATTTTGTGAAGCCGTCGACGAAGCCTCCATGTGACAGGAAGAACTGACCGCCTTCAAGTCCCATGAATCGGTCGAAGCGATCGGCCTTTCCTGTTTTGTCGTGACTGAATTTTGCCGTTGTGATTTCCTTCCATTCGCCCGTGGACGTTCGAATCCACTGGTTGCCGTACAACGCTTTCCGAACAACATGGCCGTTCCGGCCGACAAAATTCTCGCTAAAGCTGTAGAGGCCACGCATGTACTTACCTTCTTTCGGGGCCCTCCAGCTGGAAATCAACATCCACTTCTTCGAATCCGGGTGAAAGTAATACCCCGCGTAGACAGTGTGAGTTTCACTGACCGGCTCCGCGGTGACGAGGAACTTCTGCTTCTCGCCCGTTTTCCACCAGTACTTCAGGTGACTGTGTCCGCCCGTACCTTCGTTGCCGAAGTCACCGGAATACACACCGTCGCCCTTGTCGATAAGCTGAACACGGTTTTCGTCACCAACCTTGCTGCGGTCGACCGCTTCGCCGCCGCTGTCCCACACGCTGAAAATAATCCGACGTTCCGTTGGACTGTTGACCTGCATCCCAAAGTAGCCACGATGCCAGCCGCAGGCCATGTAGTAAGTCCACAGCGGATCTTCAACGCCCGTCATTTCGCAATAGAAGGCCGAGACCTTCGTATCCTTCTCAACGGGATACGCCAGATGGACCGAAGCAGCATTCCGGCGCGGCAGAAGATTAAAGTGAGCATCTGCCGCTGCAGTCCCATCCAGCACGAGTTCGCGCAAATCGCCGTTCGGCTGACCACGCTTGTTCAATGACTCAAGTCGAAACGATGTATAGCCGACATTGCCAATTTTGAACCGGCCAAACTCCACGGTGACATTTTCGGCACCGGCTCCGGTAACTTCTGCGGTACGTGATTGATCAGCAATCGTCAGCTTCAGAGCACTGCGGCTTCTGTTTGGAAGACGCAAAACGACAGACAAATTCACATCGCCAGCCTGCTTCAAC
>CAYZYB010000741.1:0-3437 GCA_964481505.1 uncultured Planctomycetaceae bacterium
CTAACAGGTGGTGCGTGCCGAGTGCGCAGAAGTCGAGCAGAAGGTCAGGATCGATGGCTGGCTGGTCGTCGCGGAAGGTGTCGTCGATGGATGTCAGTAGGTCCTGCAGTTCGACGCAGTTCTTAAATGTCACACTGAGGGTGTCGGCCAGTTGTTCTTCCCAGTCGTGAGCCAGCCAGTCTTCGCTGCATTGTGGCACGAAGATGATGTGCTGTCCGGTCGGCAGTTCCGTGGATTCTGCCTGAAAGGCATCTGGAAGCGCCTGACTGCGGCTCAACAGGTACGGATGCCAAGCGACAGAAAAGGCGTTTAACAGCGACGAGGCGTTCGCTTCGTTCAGATCCGTGGGCAGATCTTCGACGGAGTAGCCGGGGATGAGAATGCGAGTGTCCTGAAAATCACGACTTTTAGACATGAGTGGCTGGCGATATGTTCAAACGAGGGTGAGGGGCGAATTGGCTGGGAAGTGGCCAATCGCGGCAGATTGTTGCCGTTTGAAGAAAAAATCCGAGTTAGCGGGAACGGATCGTAGAGGATTGCCGTCAAAAAAATACGGCCGCGAAGGCTGCTGAGTTCGATAAGAACTCCAGAATTCGCTGACGAAACTGAAAAACAGAGAGATGGTGGCAGGCCTTACGGGGCTCTAGTTGCCACTGTGTCCGATTGTTCGTGCTGGTTGTTGATTGGAGTGTCCGAAACTTGCATAAAGTCTTGTTTTCGTTGACGATACGTCGAATTGTCGGCTAGTTTTAGACCAGACACGCAGAAGATGGCTCTTTTAGAGACGATTTGAGGATTAGACATGGCAGAAAGTCGCAGTGCCTGGGGAATCGACATCGGTCAAGCTGGCCTCAAGGCCATTAAGCTGAGACTGGGTGAGGAAGGAGAAAAAGTGCGAGCGGTTGCGTTCGACTACATTCCACACCCAAAGATCCTGAGCCAGCCGGATGCGATTCCCGAAGAGCTGATCAAGCAGTCGGTCGAAACCTTCATGAGCCGCAACAAGATCAAGCAGGACTTGATCGGTGTTAGCGTGCCCGGCCAGACTTCGCTCGCCAAGTTCATCAAGCTGCCACCGGTGGAACCCGCCAAGGTTGCGGAGATTGTAAAGTACGAAGCCAAGCAGCAGATCCCGTTCGATTTGGACGAAGTGGTCTGGGACTATCAGCCCATTGGCGGCGGTGTCGAAGAAAGTGGCTTCATGCTGGAAGCCGAAGTTGGCCTCTTCGCGATGAAACGCGATTTGGTTTACGAAGCGATGGCTCCGCTAACCGAACACAACGCCGAAATGGAACTCGTGCAGGTCGCTCCGCTGGCGCTGTACAACTATTTATCTTATGACGTGCTTGGGTTTCGGCTGGACGAAGGTGCCGAGCCGCCAGACGCCGAAGATTATTACATCATGCTGGATATGGGAGCCGACAACACCACGCTGATGGTGTCGAATGGTCGCAACATCTGGATCCGCAATGTTCCCATCGGCGGCAATCACTTTACGCGAGCGTTAACTCGTGAGATGAAGCTGACGTTCGCCAAAGCCGAACACCTAAAGTGCAACGCCACGAAGGCTCCTGATCCGAAGGCCGTATTTCAGGCCATGCGTCCGGTATTCAATGACTACGTAACCGAAATTCAGCGGTCGATCGGCTACTTTGGCAGCGTCAATCGTGAAGCGAACATCAAGAAGGTGATTGGCGCAGGCAACGGATTCAAGATGGCTGGGCTGCAGAAGTTTCTGCAGCAGAACCTGCAATACGAAGTCATCAAACTGGAAGACTACGATGGCGTCAGTGGTGACGGGGTTCTCAGTGACCCTCTGTTCATTGACAATGCCATGACTTTTGCCGTGCCGTACGGTCTGGCTCTGCAAACGCTGAAACAGACACGAATTCGCACAACGCTGCTGCCTCCTGAAATTGCCGTTCAACGCGTGATTCGCCGCAAGAAGCCGTGGGCTGTTGGAATGATTGCCGGACTGCTTCTGGCGATGGGAATCAGCACATTTGCGTCCGCTCGCGTGGCCCAGTCGAAGAGCGATGAAAAATGGGACCCGGGACACAAGGCCATCACAGAGCTCACCAGTAAAGTCAGTTCCAACACATCCAGTTACGAAAGCAAGAAGGCGGAACACGAAAAAAACAAGGAGGCGATCGAAGAACTGACGGCTCCGCTACAGGAACGAGAAACCTGGCTGGAGTTAATTAAGGCGATTAACGACGCGTTGCCGCGAGACACAGATAATGCCAAAGACATCACTGATCCGACTCTTCAAAAGCAACTTCGCATTGAAAGCTTCGTGCAGAAGAAACTTGGAGATGTTGGTGAATGGTACACAGCTTTAAAGGAAGGTGGTTTTGAAGAAGAACTGCCGCCCGAAGGTCCCACTGGTGAAGGCTATATCATCACGCTGACCGGGCACCACTTCTATAACAACCGGGATGTTGAAGGTGCCAATTTTCGCGAACTCGGTGAGTTTTTTGTTCAGCACACATTGATTGAAAACCTCAAGCAATGGACGCTGGGCAGCAGTGACGAGAACGCAACCCCGATGGGGAAGATGGGAATTTCGCATCCGATTATCGTGTACGCGGAAGATGTGAAACATATGTACGACCCCAACGCTCGCTCCGGAGCGAAATCGTCCGGCATGATGGGTGGTGGCTATGGCTACGAACCCGGCGGCGGCTATGAACCCGGTGGTGACGAATACGAAAGTGGCCGTGGTGGTCCACGATATCCAGGTTCAGGCGGACCGGGAATGGGCGGACCAGGAATGGGGCGTGGCCCGGCAGGATTGGCACCACTCGAAGCATTGGAAGCTGAGAAGGACGAAGTTCGCCAGATCGACATGACGAAGTTCATTGTCCAGTTTGTGTGGATCCCGATCCATCCTGATCTGCGAGATGATTCGCCACCGGGTTCTGCAGACGCAGACGCGGCAGCAGCAACGGAGTAGCAGAAACGAACGTCGGCTTGCAGGCGTGTACATTTTTCCCGAGTTTCAATCGATTCATATTTTTTGAGTAATCCCGTCATGGAAAAACTCCAACCAATCATCAAGCAGATGTTCTGGATCCTGTTCGGCCTGGCCTGATGCTGGTGCTGTGGGCATGGTGGTCTGCCAGCAATGCCTTGTCTGCCTCGATTGATGCAGGCGATGCCAAGATTTCAAAGTCCTATCAGGATTCCAAGCAAGGTGATACGAACACGCCGAATGGTGATTGGACAGACGGTGCAACGAAGTTCAACGAAGAGCATCAGGTTGCCTACAAGGAGTCTTCGATTGACTTGTGGAAGCAGCAAATCAATGCTCGTGTGTATCCCGCAAAGATCTCCGACTATCTCAGCAAGCTGCGATTCGGCGGTACGATTGCCGCGGAAGAACGCGGCGAATTTGCCAAACTTTATCGTCGGTATTTTAACGAGCAACTTGAGAC
>CAYZYB010000742.1:0-3431 GCA_964481505.1 uncultured Planctomycetaceae bacterium
GTTGACCGTAACGCAATTGCAGTCATCACAATCCGGGCAAACAGCGGTGTCGATTCGAAGGTAGGCACCTGCATCCGGTGGGCTTTGAGAAAAACTCTGCAGTGCGGAAACGTCACCGCTAAGGAGCTGTTCCAGTGATGCACCGTCATCCTCCGGCGGCATGAGTTGGCATAGGCCTTCGACACTGTTTGTCCAGCGGTTGCAGTTTTCGCAGAAAGGAAGACTGGCAATCATTCCCTGGGCCAGCAGCCAGGCCAGGCCTAAAATAATGACAGCTTCCACCAGCCAAATAAGTCCCAGGAAAATTCCGGAAACCGTGCCACCACCTCGACCAATTCCCCAGAAACCTTCGTTGTAAAAGACGCTAACATAGGCCAACAGATGCGATGGATTGAGCAGTGGGACGGTGATGCCGCCTTCTTCGGTGCCGGAACGCGCCATTCCGTCGAACGCCCAGGCCATGTACAAACCGAACACCCCCATCATGAAACCAAGCAGCCCCACAACCATGGGATTGCGAATTTTTCCCATCCTGGCACAACCGCCAACAACCAAACCAATCAGGGCGCCAAAGCCAGCGGTCAAAATGAAACTAACATAGATGATTGGAATCCAGGCAAGGCCATACGAATAGACGAGCGCCAGCAAAATGGTGGAGATTCCTCCAGCCAGTAGAATCATCGGAATGCCCAGCGAGCCAACTCGTCCCGAGTGCCGATACGTTTCTGCATTCATCATCAACCTCCCCAAGAAAAATCATGCCGGTCGCACAGGGGCGACTAACGGATTTAATGCCAATCAAACTCAAAGCCTACAGAAAACAGACAATATCACCAGCGAACCGTGATCTCTTTTAATGAAGCTGTTCCTGCCTAACCTTACATTCGAAGACGATCTCAGCGGACGCCATACAAAGTTTACCGCTCAAACCCAACGCGCTGTGAGCGAACTTGCCCCGCTGATGGGGTTGATGGCGGGCGAAGCAGACGTTGTGGCTGCGCACGAAGTTCCGCTAACCGAACACCTTCCGAAAGTTCTACAGCATGTGAATTTTCGAAGAGTCGCTGACGTCGCAGAGCTGGTAGCACAACCAGACGCGACACTTGTGCCATGGGGATGGACAGATTCGCTGCGAAAACTCGCGATGGCAAACGGCGCAGCGTTGGCAACTTCCGCTGTTCCGTCGGCGAAGGCAGTTTGGAATATCAACAGCCGAAGATTCAACGCTGACTTTGACCGCGTGTTGACGAAGTCGTCAGTTCATCTGCCCTTTGGGCCGGATCAATTCGGGTGTTTGTGTACTGACGTAAGCAGTTGGTCTGCAGCAGTACGACAGCTTGAACAATCCGGCTTCGACCGCTGGGTGGCGAAGACTCAGATAAGCCACGCCGGCCGACAGCGGCTCATCGGCACCGGCACGGAACTGAACAGCCAGCAGCGCGGCTGGCTCAAAAAGCACCTTGTCCAGCCAGGCGGTGTTTACGTAGAACCATGGGTGACGCCTGAAGCGGAGTGCGGCCTTCAATTCGACGTGACCGGGACTATCGAACGCCCCGATGTTCACCTTGTCGGCGTGACTTGTTTGCGAAACGACGCCGCAGGGCGATACCGGGGCAGTGTGATCGCAACAGACGATCGGCTGGAAGCTTCCTGGCAGGAAGTGATCGAACACGGACGCGCTATCTGTATGGCAGCACGAAAACTGGGCTACGCCGGCCCACTGGGAATTGACGCCTTTCGATTTACTCTGCCCAACGGTGTGCCAGCAACGCGGTTGAGCAATGATATCAATGGGCGTTTCACAATGGGGCGACTTGCCTTACACTTGCGACGTTGCCTGCAGCACAACGAATACGGGCTCTGGGCACACTTTATATCCCCTCAAACTGCGGAGCCATCTACGGAGGCTTCTGCGGAACACCGGGAAAGTTCCACGAAAACCACTCCTGAAAGCGTAAGAATAGAAGAGACGAGCCCAGCCATGATTGCCGGACGTTCTGTTCGACAACGGACTGCTCTACTTATCGGCCCAAATCTGAAAGACTTATCTGAAGCCGCAAGACAACTGGACGCCGAAAACGCCTGACGGCGATTCTGAGCCGCAGGCTTTAGATTTGCTAACCGGTGACCGGTTGCCCGGTCGGTGTTTGACGAAAAAGGCCCGGCTTCAGGCAATGGCGAACTACGGAATTCGCTGAACGAAACTCACACTCTTGAAAATCGAAAATGTCGGATAACATCAAAGCAGACGGCCTGCGTCCCTGGTCGACAGAATGGTTCGAATCGCGAAAAGCGACGATTGGCGAATCTGTTTGTCGGCAGCTGGGCTTCTATGCCATCCCGGATGACTTGCGATTGTCTGTTGTCATCCCGGTTTATAACGAAGAAAAGACTCTGCGCAATCTTGTAGAACGCGTCCGCGAAGTTCCCATTCGCAAAGAGATGATTCTCGTCAATGACTGCAGCAAAGATTCCTCCAAAGATATCATGGCGGAACTGGAATCCGAAAGTGATGACTTCAATCGAATTCGCATCTTCCACCACGAAGTCAATCAGGGAAAAGGGGCTGCACTGCGGACCGGCTTTGCAAAGGTCGATGGAGATATCGTCATCATTCAGGACGCGGATTTGGAATACGATCCCAGTGAGTATCCGCGGCTGCTAAAGCCAATTGTGGAAGACAAAGCAGACGTTGTTTATGGCAGTCGGTTTCTGGGCGACCAGGCTCACCGCGTTTTGTACTACTGGCATTATCTTGGCAATAAGTTTCTGACGATCCTGTCGAACTGCTTCACCAATCTGAATCTCACGGACATGGAAACCTGCTACAAGGTCTTCCGTCGCGAAGTCGTCGATGAACTCACCCCGAAGCTTGTACAAAATCGATTCGGCTTTGAACCCGAAATCACTGCTCGTATCGCTCGCCGACGTTATCGTGTTTTCGAAACGTCTGTGAGCTATTCTGGTCGAACATACGCAGAAGGAAAACACATCGGCTGGCGGGACGGTTTTAAAGCCTTGTGGTGCATTGTTCGATTTGGGTTAGCCGATTAGCTCATCAACGATAAGTCATGCTGAAGCAATCGGTCGTCAACGTTTTGTCGAAGTACCGCTTCATCAGCGGTTTTCGATTACCCGGTAGACAGAATCCCGACTATTCTCCGGACGCTCCTTGTCGATTCTTTCCTGGAATGCCGCCGATACGAATTCACTGGCTGACAGAACGCGTGTTTGATAGCATTCCACTAAGACATTCGGACCGTTGTGCCTGGCTGACCGGACATCGTCTGAATTTTCCTGGTGACCGCCGGAGGCTGGTTGTCGCAATGCATGAAGTGAGCATTTCGTAGAGTTGGAGATAGCGACTCTGTAGATGCCGTAGAAAGTGAAATCCTGTGTCTGAAGTGTTGGACAGTTTCGAAATCGAATGG
>CAYZYB010000743.1:0-3428 GCA_964481505.1 uncultured Planctomycetaceae bacterium
CACGGAAAGCGCGAACGACGAGAATATCCGGGCAGGCCTGCTGGAATTGACTGATGGCTTCCGGAGTTTCGTCGCCATGAAACTGCACGACATTCAGCCCTACCTGTTCGACAATTTCAGCGACTTTGGTTGCGGAAGAATTCACAAACACACCGACCACATCGATGTCGTCAGCGACGGCATCCCGAATTGGTCGAGCGGTTGCTGGTGAAATGTAGCGTTTCGATTGCGGAAAAAAATTGAGCCCGATGGCAGTCGCTCCGGATTCGGCAATCATGAGAGCGTCGTCGGTTGTCGTGATTCCGCAGATTTTGATCCACTCGGTCATGTCGTGTGTTTACTTCGAAATATGTAGCAGAGTGTCGTGAAAGACGGATAAGCAAAGAGTCAGAAACATTCTATACTGGTGCGGCGAGATTAAGAGCACTGTCCTCAGAAAATCATTTACCAATCGTGCCGTCACGGAAAGCCCGGAATGGATTCGGAAGTACCTTCGTCTGATGAAATCGCCCTGCGTTATCTGGATCAATTGCCCTGGCCGCCGTACCCATTTCAGGAACAGGCGATTCTGGCGTGGTTTGAAGGAGAAGATGGCATTCTGGTTTGCGCGCCGACCGGCACGGGGAAAACGGTGATCGCGGAGACGGCGTTGTACGAAGCGTTGTTGACCGGGAAAACAGCCTACTACACGACACCGTTGATCGCGTTGACGGAACAGAAATTCCACGAACTGCAGGAATCGGCCGAACGCTGGGGGTTTTCTAAAGAAGATGTCGGTCTGGTCACCGGCAATCGTCGTGTGAACCCCAACGCCTCAATTCTTGTTGTCGTGGCAGAGATCCTGCTGAACAGGCTGCTGACGCCGGAAGAAGATTCGTTCGAAAACGTGTCCGCTGTGGTCATGGATGAATTCCACAGCTTCAACGACCCGGAACGAGGCATCGTTTGGGAATTGTCACTTGGCATGCTGCCGAAAGAAACCCGTGTGCTGCTGATTAGCGCCACAGTTGGCAATGCGCCGGAATTCGTGGTGTGGCTGAATCGCGAACACAATCGGCGTTTGCGGTTGCTGCAAAGTGACGAACGGCGTGTCCCGTTAAGCTTCCGCTGGGTGATTGACCAACTGTTGCCGGAACAGCTCGAAATTATGGCGGACGGCGACGTTGACGAAGCCCGCTACACGCCGGCGCTCGTATTCTGTTTCAACCGGCGGGAATGCTGGAGCTTCGCCGAACAGCTCAAGGGACGCAGACTACTGGCAAGCGGGCAGCAAAAGCAGCTGCAGATCGAACTCGACAAGATGGACTGGTCCATCGGCGCCGGCGGCAAACTGCGACAAATCCTGATTCGCGGCGTGGGAATTCATCACGCCGGTTTACTGCCGCGATATCGTCGCGCGGTCGAATCGCTGTTCCAGAAAAAGCTGCTCTCCATTTGCGTTTGTACGGAAACTCTGGCAGCTGGAATCAATCTTCCGGCGAGATCCGTTGTGATGACCTCGCTGCTGAAAGGCCCTCCACGTGCGAAAAAGGTAATCGATGCCAGCGGCGCTCAGCAGATGTTTGGTCGTGCCGGTCGCCCCCAATTCGACAATCAGGGCTACATCTTTGCCGTGGCGCACGAGGATGATGTGAAGTTACATCGCTGGCAACTGAAGTACGATCAGATTCCCGATGACTCAAAAGACCCGGGGCTGCGTCGTGCAAAAAAGAATCTGAAAAAGAAGATGCCCAAACGTCGCGCCGGAGAACAGTACTGGACGGAAAAACAGTTCGAAATGCTGAAGGAAGCGTCGCCTGGAAAACTGGCCAGCCGCGGACGGTTTCCGTGGCGGCTACTCGCGTTTCTGATTCGAAAATCGGGTTCGGTCCTCCTGCTACAGGAAGCGATTCGCAAACGGCTGTTGGATTCGGATCAAAAAGAACAAGCTCAAAAAACGCTGAAGCGAATGCTGGTGACGCTGGATTCCGCGAACTTCATCAAGCTGTCTCCCCCTCCGCCAAACCGAACAAACGACGACGAAGAAACGCCTCCCGCGTTCGGCAGTCAGGTGGTGGGTACGGGCGTGGAGCTTGCTGTCGAGGACGTGCAGGACGGACGCAGCGTGTCGACATCTGTTTGGGGAACCGGCCTGCAGATGGAAGAAGAAGGACTGGGGGATGTGACGACCTTTGGCGAAACACGGGACGACGATCCGAGCTTTGGGCTTGGCGTGTTCGAAGATGCCAGTCAGGCAGACACCGATTCGAAGCCAGATGCTGCTGAGAGTAGCGACGACGCTGCTGACGCACCTGCAGATGAAGAGCCGGAAGAGGAACCGGAAGCAAACACCAGTCCGGGGTTACTGGGGCAACTGATCCAGGAAGCTCAAACGTCTGGTGGAGTCGCTTCAACGAGTGCGAAAAAGGAAAAGGCAGCCTTTGTGCCAGCGGCGGCGCCGGACGAAGCTGCCTTAAGTCGCAGTGAGCTGGATTCGTACGAACCGGAAAAAGCCGTCGCAACCCCACAGCTGGAAATGTTGTTCGCCTTTCGCAGCGTCAATTCGATCTACGCCATTTACCTGGCGGAATTGATGCACAAGGCGAGTTACGAAGAACGTCTGCAGTTGATGGAGGGATGTCTGAACATGCCGTTCTCGGTCGGCAAGAGCGTACGTGTGCCGTTCCCTGACAGAATGCCGCATGGGCCGCTGACGTTAGAATTTGCGAACGGTGAACTGCTGTCGCGTGGCCTTGCGACTCAGGAAGAGATCAACGGATATTTTGACGAAGTGAATGAACGTCGCGTGCCGCCGTTGGTGTTGGCGGACAAAATCCAAATGCTGTTTCGCCACGACTTCCCGAGTATTCACGACGCCCGGTCCACTGCGGTTTGGTGCATCGGCGACCTGCTGCAATTCGGTGGCGACTTCAATAAGTACGTGCGTACGCGGGATCTCACCAAACAGGAAGGAATCGTCTTTCGCCACTGCCTGCGAATGATCCTGCTTTGCGGCGAATTCGCTCAGATAGAACCTCCCGGGATTCCACCGGACGAATGGCGAAACGACCTCGCAGAGTTAGCCGCTCTACTCACGGATTCCTGCCGAGCCGTTGATGCGTCAAGCACGGACGAGACCCTGGTCGCTCTGGAAACTCGCAAACTGGATCCGGAACAGTTGCTGATGTAGCGATGGTGCCAACTGAGACGATTGTTGCCGCGAGAGGAAATCGTCCTCTCTTTCAGCCACTCCTCAAACCGCTACATCTGGCAATATCTGCCGGTTTCTATTTCTTCTGAATCCCGGTTGGCTGCAAACCGATACCACTGGTGAGATACCAACCGCCGCATTCGAACAGTGTTTTTGCTGACGAATCCCACTTTTACCCCACCAAATCTTCTTGACTCCTGACCATCCGGGAGTAACGATACAGAGGGCTTTTCTGGGC
>CAYZYB010000744.1:0-3428 GCA_964481505.1 uncultured Planctomycetaceae bacterium
GACACGTATCCACTGGACGGTCGCAGCGTTGCTGTACTGATTCTGCGAACGGGTTGGCCCGAAACACAGAAACAGTTACACGCCGAACATGCTGCTCCGCTGAAAATCCATACTTCACTTTAGGAGTCGGTTGAAGCTGAGTGTTTCTCAGCACATGGCCGGTTTACAACAGCTTCCAGCTTGGGACTATTCTTTCGGTGAAGCTTCTGCCGTTCCCGGTTTCCCCTGAATCCGCATGCTAAGTCCCGGAACTCCAACATCGATTGAATTGACGGTCTTTGATGTCAGTGACAGCATTCGCAGCCCGCCTTGTGTTGGGATCGTCTGCTTGAACACCCGTTTTCCGGAGAGCTTGATGATGCCCTGAAAAATGGATTGTGATGGTATCGTACCGTCAGCGTTTCGCACTGGTGGGCGAATCAGAAGGAGCAGCGGGAGATTCATTTCGTCCGTGGTCGCGAACAGGTCTGCGTCGCTTTGAACGCTCCAGGTCTGTTCTCCGGATCGTCGATCGATCGCCTGCAGGTCTCCGGTGAATTCCATCATGTTTCGATTCGACGGGCCGTTCATGGACCGCGATTTTTGCTTTCGCCGATTCGCGAGATAGATGTTTAATCCGTCGGTGGCAACTTGAAGCCTTCTCGGGCTCCACAATGGTGACTCAGCAGGCGTTTCTGCGTCGTCGTCTTTTTTGGTTATGGTTTGTTCTGGCGGAACGAACGAAAATGTTTCGGAGGACCGGTCACGCAGGTCCACGAGTTGCAGCTGGTGTTGGTCGTTGAACCCGACAAGAGTGTCATCGTCAACAAAATGAAACTGTTGCATGGCTGACAGGTCGATTTCGGCGATCACGTTGTTGGTTCGTGGGTCGATCCATTGCACGACCTGGTCGTTGGTTTTCGAACTTTGCTTCCAGCAAACGAACAGGTTGCCAACATTGCGAATCGGCAGGCAAGTGTTGTCGAACGTCTCTGGCAGTGTGATTTCGCTGCCGCTTTTCGCATCAAGTGCGGCAACTTGTTGTCCATTTGAGATCGCAACAATCGTGTTGTCTGAGGCGACGATATCGGTGTTTTCTGAGTTGAACGCGCACGACCACAGCGTATCTCCGGTGCTGATGTCGATCATAGAAAATTCGTCTGCATATGTCAGAGCAATCCAGCCACAGCCAGAGCCGACAATTGCGAAGGGACTGAGCAAGCGTCGCGATGGTGGCGGAGTGGTTCGTAAATCGAATCTCGCGAAATTTTCAACAGTGGTCTCTACTATGCGGGAATTTGACTCGTCTTTGAAACGTCGCGACCACAACACACTTCTGTCAAGGACGGAAACCGCCGTCAGTGACGTCCATGACTTCAGCAAGATCAGGCTGCCGGCACGATGGAGGACGTCTCGCCGGTTTGAGTAATTGCCGTAGAGTCGAAAATCGCCTGGGATCGACCATCGATGATTGGATTGACTCCGGATTGTTTGTGCGTTGATCCTGCCAGATTCTCCGCTGGTGGCGGACCACGCAAAATTCGCGAAGAATGGATCATCATTGTTTGCTAAAGTCAGTGATGTATGGATTCGTCCCGATGAAGTCATTCGTGCGACAGGAATCGTACTGTAAGAATCTGTGGACCACTCTTTAAAACGGCCTTTCAGTTGCTCCCGTTGTCTTTGCCGAAGAGCTTTCCGGGTGTGGAAAACTTCGTTGTGAAACAGGCTTTGCACTTCCGGCGACGCGGAGAATTTGGGGTCCGCTTCCAGAACAGCGACGTTCAGCAGAAGGATTGCTGCTTCTCGTTCTGCGGCGATTGACAGCTCCTGGATGCGTGAGACGATTTGTGTCAGCAGCTGGGCTTCACGGTTGAAATTCGCCGAAGGGGCTGAGGAATTCCGCTTGAGACTGATCGCATGGGTGAGGAGTTGGAGTGACGATTCTATCGACGCTGTGGTTGGAATACGGTCGTAGACGATGGGCAGAATGGCTTTGTGATGCAGATTCATCAGTACTGCGTCAGATACATCGTTCAGTTGCGAAACGGCGGACGTTGCGTCTGGGATTTCGTTGAGTACTTTGCTCAGTTCGGAGGCGGCCCAGGTTTGCAGCGAGGGTTTGGCAATAAAAGCGCTTCCTTCACCTTCCTTTTCTTCTCGCTCTGGAAAGACAAGGCTCTGCTCCTGGAGTTCCGTGGCGGGCAGTTTGAGGAGTTTTGCTAATCCGGCTGCGGCGTTCGCAGGCTTCTGTTGGCTCAGAAGAATTCGTGTCTTCAGGATTTGCAGCTGCCGCCGTCGCTCCGATGATTTTGCCATTGCCGTGAGGTGCGGCAAATGTGCGTCCGGACTGTCAATCGCGAGCCGCATCCGACAGCGAAAACAGATGTCGCTCGCTGTCTTGTAAGCGGGGTCGTTTTCAGGAATGTCTTCGGCCAGTGATAAAGCGTCCTGCCATTTGCCGGCAATCATAAGGTCGTTGGCCGTTTCGACGGGACTGCCGGAAGGGGTTCGTACTGGTTTCGCAGACAGTCGCAGCCATCGGTCGGGGGCGATGTACAGGAAGTCCGGAGAACCATTCTGTGGGTTTAAGCTGGTGAGTTTCCCCCACGGTAGACGTGGCAGGATGTTGGGTGCTGTTTCAACGATGTCGCCGTTTTCTAACGCGATACGGGCGATTGCTCCTGTCGACATTGGCACCAGCAGGCTGTTGTTTTCGGCGATGGCAAGACCTGTCGGCAGGCCGTCTTTTTGGGAAAGGTCGTGAGACCATTTGATGTCGCCGGTGACCGAGTTGCGGCACACGATTTTCGTTTCTTCACAGTACACGATTGCTGTATCGCTGATGTGAATCAGGACGGTGGCGGACTTCATCGGGATACGTTTTGTTGGCTTACCGTTGATCGCATCGAAAATCAGAATGTCGTGCGCTTCGTGCGGCATCAGAATGAGTTTTTCTCCGGCGCTGACGACTTTGGCGAGTGACCAGCGTTTACGAAGTGATGAAGGCATTGTGAGTACCACCGGTCGGCCTCGACGTGACCGTGTTGCCACGAATCGTTTTTGAGTGCGCAATCGACTGGCCCAAAGAACTGAGCGAGTAAATTGATCGACACATGTCATCCAGCCGGTCGTCGTTGGGCAGAAAACCAGGCCCTGTTTGACCGTGGGTGTGGCAGTCCAAAGTTGACGATACGGATCTTTATCGATGGATTGTTCAGGCCACGCCAGTGCAGTATCCCAAAGACGTTCGCCGGTTTGACAGCGAAAACATGCGAGTCGAATCTCCGCATTAATTTCGACAACAGAATACAGCAGGTTGTTTTCTCGTGCGGGAACTCCGACAAACCAGATGTTCGCAGGCGTCTCGCCGTCGTTCGCAAATGCAGAGTTTCCTGCAGACCAAATTCGGCGGCCGGTTTCCTTTTCCAGAGCGACCAGTTGTGATC
>CAYZYB010000745.1:0-3424 GCA_964481505.1 uncultured Planctomycetaceae bacterium
GATCGAGACTGATAACTGCCTCCGTATCCGAAAGGCGTATAAGAGCCAGCTCCGCAGCTATCACAGTCGTAGGATGCTCCATAAATTCCTGTATGACCACCGTATTGGTACTGGTATCCATAGCCGGAATTTTGGCCGGTCATGTACCGAGGCAGATATCGTTCTTGAGGATTCTCTGGGTTGCTGCGCATGTACCATCGAAGGTGAGGTTTGACCGTTGACTGATACTGAGCGTCAAAACGATAGTCCCACCCTTGAGTGGCATACAGCGGCATCGATCGAGAATGTGGTACGGTTGACGGTCGGGATCTGCGACTGGGTGAAGTCTTGTCTTTGAGGTCGAAAAAAGCGTCGCCCAGGAGCTCCCGCAGATTCGAAACAGCGTCTGACTCTGGATCCGCGAGATAGTCTTCAGTTTGAGCATTCGCGACAGAATGGGCGCACAGGAACAGTAGACAGGTACTCAACGCAATTTTCATAGTGCAGACCTTTGTGTGACGTCGTGTGAAAACACTGAAATGAACCCGCCTGGAGGTGGAACACATCCGCATTTTGTGCCCAGGTGAGGACCGGCAGGACTTCACTCCACTCGTAGACCGTGGGCTCCATCGCCGTGCAATTTGTGAGATTTGCTGTGGCGATGATTGGGAGTTATATGTCAACCTGTGAAGAGCTGCAATTGAATGGGTAAAATACGCAAGACGAGTCGCCTTTGCATGTCGCGCATGCGAGAAGGGCGGTCTGCCACTTAGGGGCTGTCGGAGGCCGCATCGTCTCGCGGTAGCCGGCTTTGTCGGCCTGCTTCTGTCTCGATGCAAGCCAAAGCCTAAAAACGACTTGCGTCGCTTGTTCTTTTCCTTCCAATTGCGACACAATGCTGCTAGCGGGCTCAAGGTGATTGGCGAAATGATGAGGTTATGAAAAACACAATCTGCGTTCTTGGTGGCGGGGCAATGGGAACAGCCTGTGCGTCAGTGCTGGCGGAAGATCCCAATCATCGCGTCAGCCTGTGGGTGAGGAACTCTACGTTTGCGCAGCATATTGCAGAGACGCGAGTCAATTCTCGGTTGCTGCCGGGCATTCAGCTTCATGACGGCGTGACCGTGACTTCCGACGCCGAGCAGGCTTTGGGGAAATCCGAAATCGTGCTGATCTGTATTCCAACCCGCGGTATCCGCGAAGCGATCAGCGCTCTGCAGTCATGGATTCCCAAAGAAGCGGTACTGGTGAGTGCTGTGAAGGGAATTGAAAACGAAACGCTGATTCGCCCCAGCGAGATGATTCAGGAGATTCTTGGCGATCGTCCAGTGGTTGCACTGGGTGGCCCGTGTCACGCGGAAGAAGCGGCTTGTGGAAAACCGGCCAGCGTGGTGGCGTCGTGCGAGAATCTGCAGCATGCCGAAATCGTCCAGCAGGTGTTTTCAAATAGCCATCTTCGTGTTTACTCCAACACCGACATTCTGGGTGTGGAACTTGGTGGTGCTTTGAAGAACGTAATTGCTATCGCCGCCGGCATTAGCGATGGGTTGGAGTTCGGGGACAATGCAAAGTCCGCTCTGATTACTCGAGGTCTGGCAGAAATGGGCCGCTTCGGAGCTGTCATGGGCGCGCATCCGGATACCTTTAACGGCCTTGCTGGAATCGGGGATCTCATTGCAACCTGTGGCAGTCGACACAGCCGCAATCGCCACGTCGGGGAACTGCTTGGCAAAGGCCAGACGCTGAAGCAGATTCAAGGCTCCATGCAGGCCGTGGCGGAAGGTGTGTGGACTGCTAAGAGCATCTTCAGTATTTCGCAGCAGAAGAAGATCGATATGCCGATTGCAGATCAGGTGTATCGCGTGCTGTTCGAGGACAAATCACCTCATAAAGCAACGCTTGAACTCATGCAACGCCCACTAAAGGGTGAATAGCGCCAACCGCATTTTTCGCAGTGGCATCGCAGTGACCTCACAATCGTGGAACACCCGGAACTTGGTCAGATTCCTTGCCTTGGCATGTTGCCGTCAGCGTTGAATCGAATCACGATGAATTCAGGTGGCGAAGTGCACTACGACTAACCTGAACTCTCGATGCCTGAAGCTGCGTTATTCGCTCGCCTTCTCTTTTTGTTTGTCGGCCTTCTCCGACGGTGCAGGCGACGCGATAGGTTTGCCGGATATCGTGTCCGTCAGAGTTTTCCGCCACTTGCCGGTTTCGTCCGCGATATGGCGATATGGCAATCGCAAACCCCCGGTGATGATGGTGTGGTTGCCCGTTGGTTCTTCTTCAAAGAAATCAACGAGTCCCTGCATGTCTTCGAAGCGAACTCCATGAGCGCCAATAATGGTGAAACGCATTTGGTGCAATGCGGTGAAGGTGCCTGTTGGGCAGTGATCAATCAAACGGATCGACGCACACTTCACGAATCTTGGGAAACCGCCCTGTTGTGTGGTGCCGTTAAAAAGCGAGCGGTCTGCCCTTCGGTAATACGACGGGTCAGCGTTCGCGGGACCGGTGATGGCGACTGCAACCATTCCGTAGACCATTACGCGGATCAGTTCAGACATCATTCCTATTCCCAACAGATTGGTGGACGATCAGACCGGGCTGGAAAGCAACGAGTTCCCTGCCACGTTGGTGAAACTTAAACCATTGCAACACAAACGCAATGTTTTTCAGGGATTCAAAGATCGCATTTGCCATCAACGGCCCACTATTGACAGCCACTCAGACGCTTCAGCGTTCAGCGGTTTTGCGGAAGGTAGCGATTATTCCAACAGTACCAATAGGTTGCTTTCTGCTTCAGAAGTGCGTTGTCCGGGCCAAGCAGTCAAAACTGCAGGTGTATCAGGACGCCCGTCGATCAAGCAGATTGGGAAAGGAATTGTTTGGCCAGGATCGGCCCGGCATCCCCGCTCTTCGAAGCACCAGCGACCGACGACGGAAGGAGTTGTCATCATGAAATGCAATAGCCCAATCAAAATCAGGCACATCGCCGCTTTTACTCTCCTATTCGCGGTCGCAACCTCGTGGACATCTGCTCAGGATGCAGGCCGGTACCTTCCGTACATCCGCCCATCGGGCGCCGTGGAGGCTCGTCTTCCGCTGCCATCCCTCGAAGTGGTGGAAGGGAACAGTGATGTTCTCGTTGAGGAACTCAAGGGGATCATGATCCTTGACCACGAAAGTCAGGTCATTGATCCCATCAAGCCCTTCGAAGGCGTGAAGATTCACCCAGCCGCAGATTTGACGGTGGCCAGGGAAGACTGCTTCGAAGACGCTATCCGCGGTTATGTTGGTGGACCGATTACCCTTCTGCGGTTGAATCAGATGGCTCGGTCGATGGTCTACGTTTACCGAGATATGAAGCAGCCTGTTGTTGATATCAACATTCCACCGGGGCAGGACATCACCGACGGGGTCATTCAGGTTATCGTTACCG
>CAYZYB010000746.1:0-3421 GCA_964481505.1 uncultured Planctomycetaceae bacterium
ATGGAATGAGGCCGGAACAGTTTGAGCAGCAGGGATAGCAGCTGGAGTTGGTGACATTCCCTTGAACCTCACCAACAAAGGCAAGGCGGCCGGATTTTCCGAGACAGAACGCCTGTCTCAAACAACCTTGACAAACGCCCATCAAACTTATGAAATTTCAGAGATATGAAGCGCCCAGGCCACCCTTGAGTTTGCGAAGGAACCCCGGGGGCTCGCCTGCGTTTCTCCCTAACGTTCTGTGACTGCCCCCTGCCGCTCGATGATGCCGCGTTCGGTTTTCAATCGACTGATGAAAGGTTAATCTGAGCGAATACTGCTTCGATTACTCCCTGGCTCTGTCGGTTCACTATGCATCACCTCCGCCTCGCGATTCTCACTTTCTCTGCTCTGCTTCTATTTACTGCCGATACGGCCGTCGGCGATGAAACGAAACCTCACGTTGTCTTTGTTGTGGGTACACCTCACTACAATCCAGCCGGAACGATGCCGGAGCTGGCGAAGCAACTCGAAGGAATGGGTTTTCGCACCACGGTGGTGCTGCCGAAGGAAAATCCGGAAAAGAATCCGAAGGGAATGCAAGGCCTTGCCGCATTGAAAGATGCCGACGCGGCAGTGTTCTTTCTCCGATTCCTAACGTTGCCCGACGACCAGTTGAAGCATATCACGGACTACGTGGAATCCGGAAAACCGGTTGTTGGCTTTCGCTGCAGTAGTCATGCATTCGCGTATGCCAAAGACAGTCCGAACGCCAAATGGAACGACGGCTTTGGACGAGATGTGCTGGGCTCCAAGTATTTTATCCATTTGAAGGGCAAAACGAATGTCGCTGCCGTGGCCGCTGCATCGCAGCATCCTATTCTGACGGGGGTGGATTTTAGTAAGCAGATTCAGGCATCAGGCACTCTTTATCTGGCGGATCCGCCGGAAGACGCGGACGTGTTGCTCGGCGGTATCGGAAAACCAAAGAAGGCCGGCACCGTGACCAATGATTTTGGAACTCACGTCCTGACGAGCCCCATGACACAGCCGGTTGCATGGACATGGACCAACAAATGGGGCGGCAGAACCTTCACCACTTCATTGGGACACCCGGAGACTTTTGCTAACAAAGATTTCGTCCGTCTGTTCCTGAACGGAATCTGCTGGGCTGCGGGCAAAGATGTTCCGCAAAAAGTGAAGGTTCGTTCCATCAGGCCGAACGACAAAGAACACGCTGGCAATCCACGTATGGCGAACATGAAGGACGCCAAAAACACACCCAGCAAAAAAGCGGCCCCCAAAAGGGATCCGGAATATCTGAAGTATGGGATCTACGCCAAAACGGCGCCGCGAGCCAAAGTGGCCACACCAACATCAACCTCCTTGCCACTTCAGCTCGAAAAAGGAGACCGAATTGCACTCGTCGGCAATACGCTGATTGATCGCAGCCATCTGTTTGGGCATTTCGAAACGATGTTGCACCAAAAGTACCCCAATCATCAACTGATTGTCCGTAACCTGGCATGGGCCGCCGACACGCCGGACCTGCAACCTCGCCCCGCCAACTTTGCCGATCAGGATCAGCATCTCACGCATGAAAAAATCGACGTCATCTTTGCTGGATATGGTTACAACGAATCATTCGCTGGCAAAGAAGGCCTTCCAGCGTTTCGAGAAAGTCTGACAGCGTACGTGAAGTCACTGAAATCGAAAGCGTTCAACGGTGAATCATCGCCAAAGGTTATCCTGGTGTCACCCACCGCAAACGAAGACATCGCCGACGTTCCCGCTGCAACGCTAAACAACCAGAACATCCTGTTGTATGTGGACACGATGCGTCAGGTCGCTGCTGAACAGCAAATCGGCTTCGCCAACGTGTTCGAAGACACCCTGCGTGCGTCCAGCGACCCGCATACCGACATCACGCTCAACGGCGCACACCTCACCGAAGACGGAAATGAGTGTTTCGCTCGTTCGCTGTACCGTCACACGTTCGGGGAAGATGCTTCTGCGATCAATGAAGACCTTCGAAAAAACGTCATCGACAAAAATCGACAGTACTTCCGTCGCTATCGCCCTCTGAACACCTTCTATTACACCGGCGGGCGCAACAAGAGCTATGGGTATCTCGACTTTCTGCCAGCGATGAAAAACTTCGACATCATGACGGCCAATCGCGATCAGCGGTCCGCCGATATTGCTGCCGGTAAAGTTGTTCCGGACCGCGTTGACGATTCAAACGTTCCCCTGCTGCCCGACACCAAAGAAAGTCGCGGCGCCAATAACTGGATGACCGCAGCCGACGAATTCAAAGCGTTCGATATTGATCCTCGTTTCGAAGTGAATCTGTTTGCCGGGGAAGAGGAATTCCCCGACATCGCAGCTCCCATTCAAATGCGGTGGGACAGTCGTGGGCGCTTGTGGGTCGGTTGCTCGACGACGTACCCGCATGTCTATCCGGGCAAAGAACCGGACGACAAAATCGTCATTCTGGAAGACACCGATGGCGATGGAAAAGCGGATAAGTCCACCGTGTTTGCGGACAACCTGCACATTCCACTGTCGTTCGAATTCGGCAATGGCGGCATCTATGTATCCGACGAACCGCACCTGACGTTTCTGAAAGATACGGATGGCGATGACAAGGCCGATGTTGTTCAGCAGTTGCTGACGGGTTTTGGCACTGAAGATTCTCACCACGCACTGCACGACTTTGTGTGGTCGCCCGACGGCGACCTGATCTTCCGTGAAGCCATTTTTCACCACAGCCAGGTAGAAACACCCTATGGCCCCGTGCGACAGCAGAACAGCGGTTGGTTCCGCTTCGATCCGAAGTCGCATCGGCTGACCAGCTTCGGCACGTACCACAGCACCAATCCGTGGGGCGTCACTTTCGATGACTGGGGCCAGCACATGGCCAGCCATCCGATCTACGCCGCTGCCTTTCATTCACTCGACCCGACCTATCCAACACAGCACCCGAAGCCAAATGGCCTGCAGGCGTATTCCGGCACATGCGGTCACGAACTCGTTGACTTCGAAACCTTCCCGGAAGAGCTCAAAGGCCACTTTATCAAGGCTCGCTATAAGCCGACAAACCGCATCGAAATTCTGAAGTGGAAGGAGACGGAGTTTGGGTTCGAGGAGGAATACGTCAGCGATTTGATCTTTTCCAGGAACCTCAGCTTCATTCCCGTAGACCTCCGCTACGGACCGCGCGGCGCGATGTACATCTGCGACTGGTACAACCCGGTCAAGGGCCACGCGCAGTATTCGCTGCGAGACGAACGTCGCGACCGACATTCCGGACGCATCTGGCGCATCACAACCAAAGGCAAACCCCTTCAGCCGATGCCCAAAATTTACGGGGCGTCCATCGAAGAGCTTCTGAACCTGCTGAAGCGACCGGAATATCGCATTCGATATCTCACCAAACGCGAAC
>CAYZYB010000747.1:0-3417 GCA_964481505.1 uncultured Planctomycetaceae bacterium
AACAAAAGGAATTCATCAACATTATCAACGCCGAAGCGACACGTTTAGGGCGGTTTGTTGATGAACTGCTGAACCTCAGTCAGATGGATGCTGGAGGCCTGACGATCGTTCAGCACACTACAGATTTCGAACGCCTGGTGCATGAAGCCGTAGAACACACACGTCCGCAAATCGATGCCAAACAGCAGGAGTTCCACCGACAGATACCTGCAAAGCTGCCAACGTTGAATATCGACAAAGACAAAGTGGCTGCCTGTCTTGTGAATCTTCTCGGCAACGCATCCAAGTACACTCCACCTGGCGGTACCGTCAATCTTATCATCGAAGCGTCTGAAACCCACATCGACGTGCGCGTTGAAGACACCGGCTACGGTATTGCCGATGACGAACTTTCCAGTGTCTTTAACCGGTTCTTCCGTAGCGATGACGATCGTATTCGAGACGAATCGGGAAGCGGTCTGGGGCTTGCTTATACACAGGAAATCGTACGACTGCATGGAGGTCGCCTGACTGTCGAAAGTCAGCTCAACGAAGGATCTCAATTCACTATGACTCTGCCATTGTGAAAGGAGATCTCGCATGTGGGAACGCAAACGTACTGGAGCCGTCGAAGTATTCAGCGGTGATAAAAGCCTCAATGCGGACTCTGTTGACGCCCTTCGAAACCTTCTGGAAGAATGTGCGAATAACGGCCAGCCGCGATTGGTCATGGACTTTCAACAGATTCCGTTGATCGACAGTGCCGGACTGGAGCTGCTGCTGGACATTCGAGAAGCCTGCCTTCGCCGTGGCGGTCAGTTTCAGCTTGCAGCCCTGAATTCGCTGTGTTCCGATATTCTCAACGTGACGGGGCTCGCGACGCGTTTCGAAATTCACAAAGACGCTGTGGCAGCGGCTGGGAGTTTCGGACAATGACCGCAGCTATCACAGATAACGAAACCGCTTCTGACAAAACGCCCATTCGTCACTGGGGGCCGGATCTGATTCCACTCGGTGACCGACTGGTGCGCGCAGGTCTGTTGGCGGAAGAAGATCTCAATTCCGCATTGTCTGCACAGTCTTCGAGTCAGACACGGCTGGGCGAAACATTGCTGGAACTTGGTTTCGTCAATGAAGAAGAGCTGATCCCGTTGATGGGGCAACACCTTGGTGTCGCTGCGGTCAGGCTGCGAGAAGGGCTAATTGACCCGGAAATCGTCAGGCTTATCCCGCGAACACTGGCCGAAGCCAGCTGCGCTCTCGCACTCTTCAAAGTGCGCGGAACGCTGACGGTTGCATTGGCGGAACCGCAGGACCTGACGCTGATCGACGAAATCGAAAGCGTCACGGGTTTGCGAGTGAATCCGGTCTTCGCCATGAAGGCCAGCATTACTCGATTGATGCCACGATGTTACGAAGAAGACTTTGCGGTAGACGGCGTCACCGCAGACATCGAAACTGATGCAGTCGAGGTCGAAACAGAAACCATTGACGTCCGACTTGACGATCTGCAGTCCATGGCGGACGGCAGTCCGGTCATTAGCCTGGTCAACTACGCTCTTGTACACGCTGTCCGACAGGGAAGCAGTGATATTCATATCGAGCCAGGACCGAATCATTCGCTGGTTCGCTTTCGAGTTGACGGACAGCTGCGTGAAGTGCTTCGTCCACGAAGTGACATCCACCCCGCCATTGTGTCGCGTATCAAAGTCATGGCGAAGATGGATATCGCCGAGCACCGCATACCACAGGATGGCCGAATCCGTGTGCGAGTAGAAGGCCGGGAGATTGACCTTCGCGTTTCGACGTTGCCGACAGTGCTGGGAGAGAAAGTCGTACTCCGAGTCCTCGATCGCCGCAACCTAACATTCAACCTCGATGAACTCGGCGTACCGGATCACCAACTCGGTGCGATCAAGACAATGCTCGGTCGCCCATACGGTCTGGTGCTGGTAACCGGTCCCACGGGTAGCGGAAAAACGACAACACTGTATTCCGCGATGGAACTCATCAAGTCCGTTACTCAGAACATCGTCACTGTTGAAGACCCCGTTGAGTATCAGCTGGAGCTTATCAATCAGGTTCAGGCCAGTGCGAATCGCAGCATGACATTCGCTAACGCGCTGCGGTCCATTCTTCGCCAGGACCCGGACGTCATTATGGTTGGTGAAATTCGCGACTCAGAGACGGCCGAAATCGCCATTCAGGCGGCTCTCACCGGACATCTGGTTCTAAGTACGTTACACACAAACGACAGCTGCGGAGCCGTCACTCGACTGCTGGACATGGGCATCGACAACTTCAAGATCTCCGCCGCGCTCGTGGGCGTCGTGGCGCAGCGCCTGGTGCGGACGATTTGCCCGAACTGTCGAACGCATTACTACCCGACGGAGGAATACCTCCAGATGCTGAACTATCAGGGAGACAAACGGCGATCCTTTCATCGTGGTGAAGGATGCAAGCAGTGTTTCGACACAGGGTTTCGCGGACGTCGTGGCATCTACGAGGTGTTGCAGGTGAATCGTGAAATCAGAGAACTCGTCAACCAACGGCCTGACCTTGAGAAGCTCAGGTCACTCCACAGAAAGTCAGGCGGCACGAATCTCCTTGAGGAAGGTCTGCAACTTGCTGAAGACGGCTACACCAGTCTCGAAGAAATCGCACGCGTTTCGTTCTATGAATAAGACAACATCAGGTCATGATCGACTTTAACTACACAGCAAAAACGACCGCAGGTGCGGAGAAGAACGGTGTCATCAACGCCGCGTCTATCGCCGAAGCGCGTCAACTGCTGCGCAGTGAAGGCTTGTTCCCGATGTCACTGGCACCAGCCTCCGGAAGCCATTCGGTCGGAAAAGCAAGAGGAAAGACTCGCCAGGGAAGAGTGTCAAAGGCCGATCTGTTGATGGTGACGTCGCAGCTGTCGATCATGCTTAAAGCAGGGGTCGATCTGGCGGATGCTCTCAACGGTGTCGCTTCGGAATGCCGCAATGCGCCTCTACGGAAAGCGCTGCGAAGCGTTTACGACGCCGTTTCTTCAGGTGAAACAGTATCCGCGGCTTTGGAAAAGCACTCGCACATTTTTGGCTCGACATACGTCGTGGCGATCCGGGCTGGTGAAGCTTCTGGTCAGATGACGGAAGTTACTGAACGACTGACGAAACTGCTGCGATACGAAATTCGTCTTAGCAACAATATCAAGGGCATGATGACCTACCCGGTGATCCTGTTTAGTGTTGCATTCATGGTGACCGGCGCATTGCTGTTTTTTGTGCTGCCGCAGTTTGCCACGGTCTTCGCAGGACTCGACAAGCCCGTTCCCCCGTCGACTCAGTTTCTTCTCGACGCCTCGATGTTCGTGCGATCTCACTATTGGATCGTGCTGCCGGGCATCGTCGCGACTGTTATCCTGGCATGGAAGATGCGACACAACAGTTC
>CAYZYB010000748.1:0-3414 GCA_964481505.1 uncultured Planctomycetaceae bacterium
TTCGGCTTCACAAACCGACGTGCAGTACCACTACACTACAAACTGCATAAGCCAGTACCACCCTGAACACAAAGCTGTACTCCGCGGTTGACTCGTAAGTCACTGCTCACACTGCCTTAACGCCGCTCCAACACAAAGAAAACGTTTTTCGCGCCAGCCTCAAGACACCAATAGAACACCTATAGAAGCGTGAAACGACGACTGCGAGTGCACACTCAGACACACAGAATGCGCAGAGGTTCACGGCGGCGTTCACCAACAACTGTGGGAGTAGGTGCTTACTGCCGGAAGGGACTTTCGCCGACCGGTGAAGGAGCGCGGCATTACCAATGCGTCGAAAGTGAAACCGTCGATGCTGTCCTGCAGTTCCATTGCAGCAGGGAGTTCCCCTGCAAGGAAGCAGCCGCTGCGAAGTTCTTAGGGTGTAGTCGCAGAAAGTTGCGAAGTTGGAAAGGGTGGCCGGGGTTGGAGCGAGGCACGAGCGAAACCCCGGGGTTTCCTTCGCAAGCTCAGTCCAACCCCGGCCACCCGTTTCAGATGCAACAATCTGCTACTGCGCCCAGTTCTTAGAGCAACAGCAGAACGGTGTTTAAAACGACACCACTTCTCCACCATCACGTGTGGAGAGACTTTGGAAGACGTCGAAATCCATGTTGTAGCTGAAGAATTGCGTCGAACCATCAGCCATCAGGAAATGTGCTCCACCAGCATGCCAGCTCCAAAAACGCCGCAGCGTTCCCTGCCACGATGGAACGTTCTGCCCTGGACTCAGACCACGTTCTGTACTGACGTAATGCTCGCATTCCGTCCCGCCACAAAGGTACCAGCCCCAACCGAGATCGCTCGGAATACCACGCTCTCCAACAGCAAACGTGTTTGAAGTGCCGTCCGTCACGTCGCGAAACCGAGTGCTGCTCATCGAATAGAACATCCCGTTGCCGGTCGTCGTTCCCGAGCAACCCGGATTACCTTCGGTGTCCCCGCTAACACCCATGTAGTCACCGGGAAAAAGATGACCACAATCGAACGTGTTCGGATTCGCTCCCAATGGACCACTTAGCAATCGAATGTTGGCATTGAAGTCATCCGGACAATAAAAGACACCGATCGGATTCGACGACGGATCAGGTCTGGGTGGTGTGGACCCCTGCAACAACTTCACCGCCGTGCAGCAACCGTTTTCTTCGAAGTCAATCAATGCGTAAGTGCTGGATAGTTCCAGATATGGCAGGATCTGAGCCATCATTCCCCACGCTCCAGGCAACGATTCGCTGGTACTGCCCATCGGCAGCGTACGATGAACATCGTGGTAATTGTGCAGAGCCAGGCCAATCTGCTTCAGGTTGTTTTTGCACTTGGTGCGACGAGCGGCAGCGCGAGCCTGCTGCACTGCCGGAAGCAGCAAAGAGATCAAAATAGCAATCACCGCTATCACCACCAGCAATTCAATCAACGTGAATCCGCGACTGCGGTGTTGAATCACAGACTCCGAATGATTGCTGCATGAGTGGACATTATTTACCGGCAGAGACATCCTCTGACTCCCGAACTAATTCAAAATCGTATTCGTACGGTCCCTCAGCAGGTACCGTAATATTGAACTTGAACATCCATTGCGCTGCAGCCTGTTCGGCCGCTTGATCCAACTTTCCGCGTTCCGGTTCCACATCAATGAGCACTCGATGCGTCCCCGGGACGGGGCCATCTTCTGTCGTGAACCTGTACAAGCCGTCACGCACCAATCCGTTCGCCGCCGGGCCTTTTGTTCCGGAATCGGGCAGCAACGAAATCGTCCCGTTCAATGCTCCAACGATCTCCGGTGCTGAAACAATGCCCGTCAGCGGAATGCGGTTGGGGCCATCACCACCACACCCGGTGAACATCCCGGCCACAACAAAAGTAAACGGAAGCAGAAAATTCTTCATGAAACAGGAAACTTCTCACGTACTCCAACGTCAAACACAACAGGCCGGAACTCTCTCATCCATTGCACGCCACCAACTTCATGGTATTCGCCAGCACACTTCAGAAGCGGAACTGCGCGCGCACGGCAATGTAGAGTGAGTCCGCACCGTAGCCCTCAAGGTATCAGGGACGGCAGGCTTAGTCCAATGATCGACACGGAAACCGCCTAATGATCAGTAAATGCTGGGATCGGCGTCCTGACTGCCGTCGGAATGCAGGAATTTGAAGTCACAACCGACATTTGCCTGCGTTGTCTCATCAAAATACAGCTTGCCGTAGCCGCGAGTGAACTTGTTTTCCGGCCGCTTCCACGCCGCCTTGCGCGAAGCCATTTCTTCGTCGCTGACTTCCAGCTGCAGCAGCCGACCTTCGACATCCAGAGAAATCATGTCGCCGTCCTTCACAAAAGCCAGCGGCCCGCCCACAAACGATTCCGGAGCCACATGCAGCACACACGCTCCGTAACTGGTGCCGCTCATCCGTGCGTCGCTGATCCGCACCATGTCACGCACACCTTGTTCAAGCAGGTACTTTGGAATCGGCAGCATCCCCCATTCCGGAATTCCGGGAGCTCCCAGTGGACCAGCGTGTTGCAGCACAATCACATGATCCTTCGTGAGCGCCAGCGCGGGATCGTCGATTCGACACTTCAAGTCGGGGTAATTCTTAAACACGACTGCCGGACCACGATGCTGATGCAACTGAACTTCAGCCGCAGCCGGTTTGATGACCGCACCATCGGGACACAGGTTGCCTCGCAATACGGCAAGGCTGTTCTTTTCGCAGATCGGATTGCTGCGAACTCGTATGACGTCTTCGTCATAAACTTCAGCATCGGCAATGGCGTCTCCCAATGTGCTTCCCGCAACATTGACTGCGTCGAGCCTCAACAAATCATCAATGCGATTCAGTAGCCCGCGCAATCCGCCAGCTTCAAAGAAATCGCCCATCACGTACTTCCCCGCGGGACGAATGTTGCCCACGACAGGCGTTGTCTGTGAAATTTCATCGAACCGCTCCAATGTCAGCGGCACCTGAGCTCGCCCCGCCAACGCCATCAGATGCACGATCGCATTCGTCGAACCGCCCATCGCCATCAAAGCAGTGATGCCATTGTCGAATGCGGCGGCGTCCATAATCTCCGAAGGCTTCACGTCGTACCATGCCAGTTCAACCGCCTGCCGGCCCGTCGCCGACGCCATCCGAGAATGTGACGAATGAGTGGCCGGAACGGAGGCAGAACCGGGCAGACTCATCCCCATCGTTTCTGTGATCGACGTCATCGTCGACGCGGTCCCCATCGTCATGCAGTGGCCAGGCGACGCTGCGATATGTTCTTCGAGTTCGCCCCACGCATCGCAGCCGAGCCGACCGGCACCACGTTCGGCCCAATACTTCCAAACGTCACTGCCGCTGCCGAGCTGATCGCCGCGCCAGCTGGTTTTGTTC
>CAYZYB010000749.1:0-3411 GCA_964481505.1 uncultured Planctomycetaceae bacterium
TCCCTGATCAGGAGGCAATAACTCCCAAAGATCCGGCCCCGACTTTTTCAAGGGAAATCCAGCGCCTTCGATATTCTCTCGTAGGTCGATGTCAGATTCGTAGGCTGCGGAGATGATGTAACCCGGTGGATTCATTCCCGGCAAAATGTCCACACGGAACGGGCGGCTGAGATCCATGCCCAATTCCATGATCTCAATAATGCCAAGAACATTCTCTTCCTGCTCACGCTCTTTCGGAGACGTCAGGCTCAGTAGGTAACTGATGTCTGCCTTCAGCGACTGGACGCCTGGATGACCGACAATAACGTCGGAATGGTGAGGTTGCTGGGCATTGGCCGAAACTAGTCCAAGGCAAAGGAAGACGATTGTTGAGATGCGTCGGATCATGTGCTTAGGGCTCAGAGACTTCATGAGACGGGAAGACAGAAAGCGGTTGCATGCTGCCGGAAGTGGAGTCGACAAGGGGGTTGTAATGGAATCGGCATTCTACCGACGCAATGAGCGCCCCAATTTTCTAGGCCACTTGAAAGTTCACTAATCCCCGCATTGTATGACATTGCGTTAATCGACGTAAAGGCGGGCTTTTTTACCAGTTCTACGCTTACTCAGTAATGGAAATGTCCTGCCAGCAGGAAAACAGGTGTTCGTTCAGAGTTTTGCATTCAGCCGAAGCCAGATCGCGATGCACGTCGAATCGCAGGTCACGGCAATGGTCAACGCCCAAGTCAGCAATTTTCCGAAAGCGATGTTCGGCTGAAGAAATAACGCCAAATCACTTTGCAGACGCATCAAGCGTCGGATTTAGCTGTCGAAGAAGGGCGGCTTGGGGTGGCAACTTACAGCATGTGGCTGATTGAAGACAAATTTTCGTGCTGGTGATCACACTCGATCGTCCATCCGGACGGAACCAGGCAGCTGCCCCTGAATGTCATGCAAATTCGCGTCTTTTCTGCGGAAGATCACGAGCACCGGCCTGTCGGACTTTCGATCCAAAAGCCTTGCCACTTTAGTATCGATCGAATCGGCATCGGCCGCCTCGATGCTGTCTGCCGATTTCGTTGAGGTGGAGTCGGCGTGGGCTATGTCGGAGCTGGAATTTCTCACAGTGTTCGTTGGTGAAAGAGCCTGTACTTCAACCGTCGGCGTTTTAGGGAGTACAACAAAAACTTCCCCGAAGAACTCGTCAGAACGTGTCGGTGTTTGCATGGACTCTGAAAATCGGCTGAGTAATTCGTCACGATTTAAGTCGCCAATCTGCTTCGGGTTCCATTCCGTCTCGAAAGCGTGACTGTCAGCATTCAGCGCTTCCAGTAATTCGACCGAAGATTCAGATGATGCCATCATCAACTCAAGTGATTCTCGGTTTGCCGATTTTCCTTCATTTAGTGAGTGGATTTCCAATCCCCGCTCGTCGACGGCGTCCCGCAATTTTTCCGTCACCAGGTTCGCTTGTTCATCAGAAACCGTGACCACAACGACTTCCCAACTCTTCGGGCTCAGTGACCGGAAGGCGACAGCAGTGGCAGAAGGACTCGTGTTGGCCTGAAATGCGACGATGGTGGCTGCGACAACCATGACGGCACACGATGTCGCAAGAAGTGCAACACTGCGACCTCTATTAGCTGGTGCTTTCTGCGAATGCTTATGCACCGTCGAGGTCGGTGAATCGGATTTTTGGACATCTTTCAAGACGCGACTGGAAAGGTCGACAATCGGTCGTACCGGCAGCGCACGCAAATGCTCTCCAAGTTGTTTCCATGATTGCAGTAACTCAGCCGATTCTGCCTGGCCGATTTCGGTCAGCAATTCGGGGTCATGTAATCCGGAATCGAAATCATGGCTCAACCGTTCTTCTGGAGAACAGTCGTGTTGATGGGAGGAAGGCATTGTGTTGGCAGGCGGGAAGAAATTCGGAGGCGCAGACACAATCTATGACGCCAATTCACGGCTCGGAGTTCCAATGAATTTAGATTTCCCCTAAACCTTTTTCTGGTAAGGAGTTGCGCGAAAAAACGGTCGGCCTGTATCGGCCGACCGTTAGGGGAAATTCCTAATTAGTGTTCTCGCGGTGTCTGTGTGAACTGTGGTCACACAGAGCTAGGCTTCTTGCGTAAATTGTGGTGACTCCGGGTCAGCGAACTCTGCCATAACCGTTTCAAATTCAGCGCCTTCTTCTGAGCTTTCTCCCGCCACGATTTTTCCATCCGGATCAACCTGCGTTTCATCCACTGGAACTGGCGATTGCGAAACGTCGGCCACCGGAGTTCCGACAGGCTCATCAGTATTCCGCAAAGATGTGAGAGCGATATCGAGCTGTGAAGTCGATTCGTCCGTCAAGCTGGCCACTGTGTCAACAATGAACGAATTGGAATTGCTCCAGCCACTGGCAGTCTTTTGAGTGTTAAATGCTCGCACCCAGTATCGATAGGCCCCATCCTCGAGGTTTGCCGTAAAGATCGCTCGATTGGTTGACTGGTCGATCTGAAATGTGTTCACCTGGAAAACGATTGACTCGTCGCGTAATAAGTCTCGCACGAGGATTTCGTAACTTACGCTACTTTCTGTATGTTGCCATTGGAATGTGACCTGTGACTGAGTGACTGTTCCCTGTGGTAAAAACGCTATCGGAGTTGTCGCGTTTGGAACGTCTACCGTGAATGTGAACCAATCGCTCCAGGCTCCCAGTTCTCCAACAGAGTTTACACCCTGAACGCGTACCCGATGCGCCTCTTCTGCGAGCGCATCGGTGACGTCAAAGGACTGCGTTGTCAGGCCCGTTGTATTTACAAGTCTCTCACCGGTCCGAACAACTTCCAGTTGCAGATTGTATGACGCAGCTCCCCCCAATGACGTCCATGTGATTGTTGGTGTCGACGTTTCGACAGCACCGCCGGAGCTTGGCACGGGGCCTGTGATTGTCGGCTGAGTCGGCCTTGGAACGTCCACTGAGAATGTCAGCGGCAGGCTCCATTCCCCGACTTCTCCCGAGACATTGAAGGCGCGGATCCACGCCTTGTACTCGCCTTCGGGCAATGCTACGTCGTGCGTGTAGGAAGTACCGGAAGGAATATCTCTAACGCGTATGATCTGGGAAATGTTGGAAGACACGGAATTGACCCACAGGTCAAATGTTTCGCCATTATCCACGGCGTCCCAGGTAAAGACCGGGAAGTCTGACCTGACGTCGGTATCACCTTCAAGCGGAACCGGTCCGGTAAGAACCGGTCGACCAGGAGCGGCGATGTCGATTTCGAAATCGAATCGCTGGCTCCATGCACTTACGCCTCCGATGGCGGACGTGGCCTGAACCCAGGCACCGTACTTGCCCTGCGGCAGTCCTTCGGTGAAGGTAAAGGTCGTGGTGGTCAGGGTCATTTCCTGAACGACCTGTGATTGACCAGTACTGAGGGT
>CAYZYB010000750.1:0-3409 GCA_964481505.1 uncultured Planctomycetaceae bacterium
GTACCGCGGCCAGCCAGGCTTCCTGTAGAATGTCGTCGGCGTCGGCTCGACCGTGCAACCGAGGATCCATGCGGAAATTCACCATTCGCCACAAACGGTCGCGGTGCTGAGAAAACAGTTCCGCCAGGGCATCTTCGTCTCTGTTAACGACACGTCCGATTAGCTCGCGTTCATATTCGGTGTGCGACACGGATGCTCCTGTTGGCTTAGGTAATCCTTGTACTCGACAATGCCCCTGGGGCGAATGGTCGCCACTGTGCCCCAATGATTGCAAGCCGAATCGAGCGAATCCCAACGCCTGCGAAGTCTCTTCACGGCTGATGATTCTCGGGGAACCTTTGGAAACAGCTTACTCTGTGCTGGCGACGGCGTCGTGCCGCGATACCATTCGCTTGCAAAATTGTTCATTTCGTTGGGTTTTCCAGTTGAGCCGTCGTTTCTTGCAGGATTCGGCTCCCAGCGTCATCACTTTCCGGAGCAGAAGAATCGTGGCAGAATCAGTCGTTCTCGCATACAGCGGTGGTTTGGATACGTCCGTCCTTGTTGGTTGGCTGCAGGACAAAGGCTACGACGTTCATTGTCTATACGTCGAACTTGGACAACCCTGCGAAGATCGAGAAGCAATTCTTCAGAAAGCGCTCGACATCGGAGCCAAGTCGTCGCTGCTCGTCGATGTTCGTGAAGAAATGTGCCGAGACATCGCTTTTCCAACTCTGCAATGGCAGGCGAAATACGAAAACATCTACCTGCTCGGAACATCCATTGCCCGACCTTTGATTTCCAAGGTCTGTCTGCAGAGAGCTCGTGAAGTCGGCGCCGTTGCGTTTGTGCATGGAGCTACCGGCAAAGGCAACGACCAATGCCGCTTTCAACTTGCTGCCGAAGCGCTTGACCCAACCGTCAGGATCATGGCTCCCTGGCGAATGCAGGAATTCCGCGATCAGTTTCCAGGCCGGACAGAAATGCTGGCCTACTGCGAGGAAAAAGGAATTCCTGTCAAAGCAACAACCAGCAAGCCTTATTCAAGCGACGAAAACTGTTTGCACATCAGCTACGAAGCGGGCGATCTGGAAGACCTGCAGGTTGACGGTGAGACTGTCATCGATTTTGGCATGACCGTATCAGCACAGGAAGCTCCGGATGCTGAGGAGTTCGTAACGATCGGCTTTGAAGCCGGCGTTCCTGTATCGATCAACGGCGAAACAAAGAGTGCCGCCGAAATGGTGGAAACCCTGAATACAATCGGCGGCCGCAACGGCTGTGGACGCATCGACATCGTAGAAAATCGATTCGTGGGCATGAAGAGCCGCGGCGTTTACGAAGCCCCAGGCATGACACTGCTGTACGCAGCGCACCAGGCCATGGAGCAGCTAACACTTGACCGAGATCTCACTCACTTCCGTGATCGACTCAGTCCGGAAGTGGCGGAAATGGTCTATTATGGTCACTGGTACTGCGCCAAGATGGACGCCTTGCTGGCCTTCATTCGTGAAACGCAAAAAGTCGTCACCGGCGAAGTCAAAATGTCGCTCTACAAAGGCAACATTCGCATCTGCAGTCGAACATCACCGACAAGTCTGTACGACGCAGAAATCGCCAGCATGGAAAAAGGCGGCGACTACAATCAGGACGATGCCGGCGGTTTCCTGCGAATCATGGGCTTACCGTATCGCGTGCAGGGCACGGTTCGTCCGCGAGAGTATTAGGCTCGCTCCACGTTTCGTACGGTTGTCTCCGTTATTTAGAAAGAGCGGAAGCTCTGCCAGGCTATTTATCCGAAGCCGGTCGCCACTGCGGTGGATCGTTGGCGTCTGCTGCCATCGGTTTGCCAGACGCCTCAGAAGGTGCCTCCGGAGAAATGACGGGCACTGTCCCACGCAACGCGGGTTGTGCTGTTTTCCAGTCTGGCATGTCTGATGCCGGGGGCGAGGCGTGGGAGACTCGTCGAAGTGGCGACTGCCGTTTGCGAGTGGGCTGAACAACCGTCTGACGGCCTGGTGACTGTCCGCCAAAGTTTTTCGCGTTGTTTGCGTCCAGTCTTCGAGAGTTGACTCGTTGCAGTGTGCCATCTTTGGAAGGAGCTTCCTTCCATTCTTCGTAACTCGTTTGTTCGATATCAACCTTGCTCGGAATCCGCCTTGCTGATGCCAGTCGTGCACCATCACTGAACCCGGAGTTTCCATTCAACATAGCGATCATGTCGGTCGCTGTTTTACGAGTTCGCTCGTCCGGATAGGAATCGAGTGCTTGTTTGAACCAATGCATCGCTTCGTCATTTCGACCAGCTTCGTGCAGTACGTATCCGATGTTGTACAATGCTCCGGAATTACCAACGGCAAAACTCAGGTGCCCCTTTGCTTCGTCCAGTCGATCGCCGCGAGCCATCGCCAGCCCTAGTTCAAAACGAGCGACCTGACTTGCTGAATCAAGTGAAACAGCTTTGTTAAGACTCTGGATAGCGGCACCGAACTGTTTCCGTTCGGACTGAATGCGGCCCATGTCAATCCACACCTGCTGGTTGTCAGGATAGATCCGAGCGGTGGCTTTAAGAATCTGTTCCGCCTCATGAACGCGCCCCGTTTTGTACTCGACACGTGCAATGCCAAGCCGAGCTGATATGTTGTCGGGATTATCTGCCAGGAGTTCGCGGTAGCGATCGAGCGCAACGCTGTGGTCACCCATATCTTCACGAAGCTGAGCGTATTTCAATAGTGTCTCATCCGCTGACTTTAATTCGCGTTTTGCAGTTTTGAAGTCGTCACTGACATGAGTCTTCTTTGTGACAGCTGCCAAAGGATCCGCGGCGTCCGGTTGGCGTGATATCAGCGCCCTCATCTTTCCGGGCATGCTCTGCAGCGTACTGCATCCTGCGTTCACGAAAATAGCCAGAGCAGCGGTGAGTGTGAAGGCAGACCAGCGTTTCATCGGATAACCCCTCCTGTGTCAGCTTCGAACAAAATGTTGAAGCTGAACGGGAAATTCGATCCGGCTGCATCAACGGATGCACGCACCGACTCCCCGCACTAAGAATCGACCGTCAGAAACACTACGCTCGACAAAAACTTCGTAGTCCTCACGATTGTAAGTCCGCAAACGGACAGTCGGTGCAGCGAGGTCCCGGAATCGGCGAATTCTGCTCATCGGCAGCGCGTGAGTTGCTGGCCACAAAAACCGCCACAGCTTTTCCGCGGGGTTAATTGCAGAAGGTGGCGGTTTCTCCAATCAGAAAACTGAAGATTTGTACTCACGGAAGAATCTGTTCCACAGACGAAATCGCCACTCTTTTCAGGTCCACGGGCGAATCTGATTCGCGGGGTTTTACATTACCTGCCTGCAGGTCTGGGAAGGTGGGCAAATCGGCTTGGATGTGAGTTTCTGACGACTGACATCAGGAGTCCGGGATGTCTAC
>CAYZYB010000751.1:0-3402 GCA_964481505.1 uncultured Planctomycetaceae bacterium
GTCTTTGCGTTCATTATTCTTTCTGGAGCGATACTCGGGAAGATGTTTCTGGGCGACGAAGTTTCTGCCAGAACCGTGCTGTCGATGTTGATCATGACGGTATCCATCATTCTGCTTTCCTGGGCCGCCAATCTTGCGGCTAACAGCGCCACAGCAGATGCGGTCGCTCCTTCGACAAAGGTTGCCTGGTTCGGAATTATGATGGTTGTGGTTTCCGGTTTGTCCTACGGCATCAACGGCGTCGTGATCCGAAAGATCGCTCGCGACACTCTGCCAATCGAATCGATGCTCATCATCTACAGCGCCACCGGGCTGATTAGCCTGAGTCTTCTGGGCACACAGATCATGGGCACAGAACGCATTGCTGCGATTCAGACGGACGAATGGTTGATGATGATCTCCGCCGGGATCTTCAATGCCTTCGCATTCTTTTGCATCACCAATGCATTGAAGCTAATGAACATCAGTCGAGTCAACGTGATCAACGCTTCTCAGAATGCGATGTGCGCTATCGCCGCGGTGATGATCTTCCACGAACCGGTGTCGACGCAGTTGGTGCTGGGAATAGCGCTGTCGATCGTCGGGCTGATGGCACTGGATCGCAAATAGCGCGGCTTCAGATGACGGGGGATTCTGGTTTTCGTCTGGACAGCAGCAACACTGCCAATACAACGGCCACACCAGCATAGACCAGCCACATGTTGGGCAGATGTTGCTCCAGCGAAGCACCGATGCCCATTTTCGACAGGTCGTCTTTGTATTCAGACACCGATACCAGGAACCCGTTGTTCGCCAGGTGCAACAGCATCCCTGGCAACACACTGCCCGAGCGTTCGAAGACGATTCCCAGGACAATTCCCAGCAGCGTGCTGGGCAGAAGACGTTCGAGCATCAGTCCTTCCATCGCAATCACGTGGAAGAGTCCGAAAATGATGGCGGTTGACAGCACCGCCATCCGAGCTGTCGCCTGCCGTCGAATGGCGTTCTGCAGGAAGCCGCGAAAGAAGAGTTCTTCACAGACCGCAGGAGCAATTGCGAGCGCGAAGAGCTTCGCCCAGAAGGGAATGTTCTGAAACCTCGATTCGACGCCTGCGAATCTTTCTTTCAGTAGTTCGATCCAGTCATCCGTGAGTAGCCGGATTTGCATTTCGTAAAGAAAGACCCACAAAGATCCCCCCAGCAACAATGCGGCGCACCATGTTCCCCACGGTGCTTTTCTGATGGAAAACCCGCTTAGCAGTTCAACGCGAGTCAAACGCGCGCCGATGGTTGGCACGATCACAAACAACACGAAGGCGGTCAGCCCCGCTGCAACTGCCTGGTTCTGAGGCGATATGTCCAGACGCCACGGAACCGAACCAAACACGATGAACAATGAAAACACGGCCGCAAGGCAACTCATTGCTGTGGAAATCGAAGCCACCGGCTGCGGTTCTGCAGGCCGCTTCAGCAACTCTGTCCAGGTGCCGCCGCTGCCGTACAAAACGGCGTCCGAACCAAAAATCCGTGCGGCAACCGCCAATGCAAAGACGCCGTACAGCACGGTCGAAATCAGCACGATGGCGAACATCAGGATATTCACTTCGCCAAGCAATAAGTCGCGTCCCATCAACACGGTGTTGACCAGTGGGGTTACCGCAAGCAGGCCGTTGATGTTCAGATCGGGCATCAAACTGAATACGCCCGGCGTCAATGAAATCAGCATCAGTGGAATGAGATACGCCTGAGCTTCTTTAAAACTGCGAGCGACACTGGTGATGCTAAGCAGGACGGCAGAAAAGAATGCGGCGAACACCACCATCAGCACGACCACCTGAATGATCATCGTCGGCCCAACGTTGCCAAGGAACTTCCCCTGCAGTCCCAGCGCAAACAACGTGGCGAACATCGAGATCAGGTTCATCGACGCAGTCATCAGGGCGACAACCAGCACGGCGAGAAACTTTCCAGCCAGCAGCGTCATACGAGACACGGGAGCGGACACCAGAATTTCCATCGTTCCACGTTCGCGTTCGCCCGCGGTCAGGTCAATCGCGGGATATACCGCACCCGTCATCGTCATCAGCACCAACGCCAGTGGGATGAAGGTGATCAGCGGAGATGGCCCGGTGTCGCGTGCTGGTAGAATCGTGGACTTCATCACCGCCGGCTTGTCACGCGGCAACTGATTTCTGATGAGCAGCTCGTCGGTGTAGGCATCGTTTGACGCGTCGAAACATTCGGTAAGTTCATTCGTGGCGCGTTTGCCCAAAGAAGAGTTTTCGGCGTGAATGAATTCCCATTCCACGAATGGTTCACCGGACTGAACCTGTGACTCACGCGTCGGGTCCGGAACCAGTCGAACCGCCAGGTCGGCGTAACCTTCGGAAACATACCGCTCCAGATTTTCGTCAACATCCAGCTCATCCAGACTGAAAATTTTATAGGACAGCTGCCTGTCCTTTCCCAGCGCCAGTTCGTCCGCTGATTCTGAGCCGTCGCCGAACAGTGGGGCCTTTTCCGGATTTCTTGCAGATCGAATCCGGTTCGCTCGCCCAATCAGGGTCATAAAGATCTGCACGTCCTCTTCTGTCTGAAGGACGATGTGAACCTTGATCTTCTCGAGCGACAGGTTGCTGAGAACCCCTTTGCGCATGATGACGCCCAGCAGTGGATACACCAGCAGCGGCATCAACACCAGCGTGATTACCGTGCGCCGATCTCGCAGAATTTCACGCAGTTCTTTTCGCGCCAATCGCCAGGTGCGACTCGTTGATTCTGCGGGCACGGTAATCTGTGCTGAATCCGCGACGCTCGTTTCGGTTTCTGTCATGGCGCCGCCTCAATCGCGGACGTGCCCATGGCAGGCGTCTTCATCGAAGGAGCCTTCAGTAGATTGATGAACATCGTGGTCAGCGAATCTTCGCCCGTCTGTTCCTGCAGTTCTGTAAGCGTGCCCAGATGTTGCAACCGTCCCTGATGAAGCAACCCAAACCGATCGGCAAAGCGTTCGGCTTCATCCAGCCGATGAGTGCAAATGATGACGGCTTTGCCTTCACTGCGCAGATGCTGAATATACTCAAACACAACCTGACTGCCGATAATGTCCAGCCCGCGCGTTGGTTCGTCCAGCAGCATCACGGGAGGATCATGCATCAGCGCGCGAGCGAGGTTAATGCGCTGTTTTTGGCCGGTGCTTAGTACACCGCAACGGCGATCGATGTAGTCTTCGAAGTTCAGCAAAGTCGAAAGTCGGGCGACGCGTTCCAGAGCGAGCTGTTGCGGAACATCGTACAGGTCAGCGACAAACAGCAACATTTCGCGCGGCGTCAGCCACTGGTAAACCCCGACGCTGGTAGAAACAAACCCTACCATACGTTTAATTTGTTCAGGGTGAGCGGCCACAGAAACGTCACCAATGCG
>CAYZYB010000752.1:0-3401 GCA_964481505.1 uncultured Planctomycetaceae bacterium
ACGAACTCAGGTGCGAACCGTAGCCATCCAGACGCATTAACCAACCACCTTTTTCTGTGTGATGATCGACAGCAAACCTCAGGGCTACGGTGCGTACGATAGCCGGAAAACAATCGATTTCGCAGCCGAGACAACATTCCCTTGCAGGAAGCCAGGAATTCCGACTGTGAGACGCAAAAAATCGGCATTCTTCACCACAAAAATCAGCGCATGAAAAAAGGTGGGAAGGTAAACCTTCCCACCTTTCCGCCGATAACTGCTTTCGCAGACTCACGGCAGGAGCTTCCCGCTCGGGCTACGCACCCATATGAGCGGGAACAGGCGAGACGCTATGGACTAACAGTTGCGGCCGATGCGACGACCAGGCTGCCACCGGCTGGGTAGGCAGGCATGCCGTGCTCAACCATGTCAAGTCCTTCAATTTCTTCAGCTTCAGACACTCGCAGCAAGCCGAGAGCTTTGAGGATCTGAAACAAGACGAACATCGTCACAAAGGCCCAAACACAGATGATCGCTGTGGACTGCACCTGAACCATGATGTATTGCATTCGAGTGAGCACGACACCGTTTACTTCAGGGAATGCAGTTCCGAAGATGCCCGTCGCAATTCCACCCCAAACGCCACAGATACCGTGAACAGGAAACGCACCTACAGGGTCGTCGATTTTCAGTTTGTCCAGCAGCAGGATGCCGCCGAAGACCAGACCACCGGCAACAGCACCGATAATGGCTGCACTGCTCAGTGAAACCTGGTCGCAGTTGGCTGTGATTCCGACCAAGCCGGCGAGTGCACCGTTCAGGCACATTGACAGATCAGGCTTCTTGAACATGATCCACGACAGCAGCATGGCAACGAACGCACCAACGGCCGCGGACAGAGTTGTCGTGATCGCGATGTAGGTTGTGACTTCTGCGTTGGAAGCACCTGAGTAAGTCAGCTGGCTACCAGGGTTAAATCCGTACCAACCAACCCACAGAATGAAGACACCCAAAGCAGCGAGTGGCATGTTGTGACCCAGCATCGGCTGAGATTTTCCGTCTTTCGAATAACGACCAATACGTGGTCCCAGCACCATTGCTCCAGCCAGCCCGGCAAAACCACCCACTGCATGCACCACAACAGAACCAGCGAAGTCGGCAAATCCCCATTGTGCCAACTCACCACCGCCCCACTTCCAGAAGCCGCTGATTGGATAAACCAAGCCAGTAAGAATCGCACTGTAACAGAGGTAGCCAGTGAACTTCATTCGACCAGCAACTGCACCGGAAACGATCGTTGCAGCCGTCGCAGCGAAAGCGACCTGGAAAAGAAAGTCCGCAGCGTTACTGTAGTCGCCCAGTCCTTCAACAGTGTCGACGACGTCGCGTTCTCCCCAAACACCGCCCCAAGCAAACCAGCCACCTTCTGCACCGGGGTACATCAAACCGTACCCGATCAGCATGAATAAAATCACGCCAATCGACAGGTCCATGATGTTCTTGAAGATGATGTTGACGGCATTCTTTGAAGCATTGAAACCAACTTCCACCATCGCAAATCCGGCCTGCATAAACAGAACCAAAACCGCACAGACGAACATGATCAACGTGTTGATAACGTAGTCGACTTCTTTCTTCTCGTAGAATTCAAGAGCTGCGGCTTCTTCCTCTACTGCTGCGGCGGGTGCTTCTGCCGAACCTTCATCCTGAGCAAACGCTGTTGCTGTTCCACCAAGCATTAGGGCAAAGACCAATGGCATCAGCCATCGAACTCCAGTTTGACTCATAACTAACATCTTCATTTCGCCTGTCCTCCAGGATCAACTCTCAATTGGGATCACTATTCTCGAAACGCTCACGGCACACTTCTCGTGAACTCACTGAAGGCTGTGAAAGCAAGCAGCGCGCCAAACCGGCCAGGAAACGTTTTCCCGAGTCGCCAGAACACTCCATCGCTCGACAAAACACTGGCAAAGACGGGTTGTAAAAATTGCAAAGATTGCCAATCACCATATGGGGATGGGCTGGTCTGCTCAGCCGCGCCGCCGTCGTGCCCAAAAAATGGGCGACACTCAAAAGTCCCAAAGCCAGGCAATTCAGCGACCGAGCCCCACACCAGCCAGGCTGAGAAGATCATCAAGCCATTTGTTGGCGAATGACTCCTCACAGTCGCGACTGTCTTAATGTCTGGCCCCACTGGTTTAATAGGTACCCGCACTGCAACTGCGCTAAGCCGGAAAAATCCGGATAGCCGTTACGGTGACTACCGGTCTGCGGTCGATAAAGATGTCAGGCTGCGACGAATCCGATTTCCGACTGGGCTTAACCCCGGTTCTCTCAATGAGTTATCAGAATTCTCACCCCGCAGCGAACATATTGACAGCGCGTTTGAATTGGCATAGTCTGCCGAACTGCCGTCTTTTTTGATGGCGTTTAGCAGCGAATGGAGTCGCTCAATGCCCACCACAACTCAAGCCGGTTCCGCTCCGGAGCCGGTGCCATTTATCGATCTGGTTGCTCAGTTCCAGACGATTCGCGATGAAGTGAAGCAGACCGTGGACGAGGTCTTCGAAACTCAGCGATTCATCCTGGGAGAAGAAGTCGAGCAGCTTGAAGCCGAGATTGCCGACTATTGCGACGCTCGCTATGCGATCGGATGCGCCTCCGGAACAGACGCTCTGGTTCTTTCACTGATGGCACTTGGCGTTGGGCCAGGCGACGAAGTCATCACCAGTCCCTTCACCTTCTTTGCAACCGCAGGTGCCATTCATCGTGTGGGAGCTCGGCCGAAGTTCGTCGACATCGATCCGGTGACGTATAATCTCGACCCACAGCAGGTCGAAGATGCGATCGACGACAAAACCAAAGCCATTATGCCAGTCCATATTTTTGGCCAATGTGCGGATATGGAAACACTTTGGCGACTGGCAGTACGACACAACATTCCGTTGATCGAAGACGCCTGCCAGGCAATCGGTGCGGAATACCGCGGTCGCCGAGCGGGTGTGTTGGGAACAGTTGGCTGCTTCAGCTTCTTCCCGACCAAGAACCTCGGCGGCGCTGGAGACGGGGGCATCATCACCACTGATGACGCCGACGTTGCAGCTCGCATGCGAAGCCTTCGTGTCCATGGAGACGCTGGTGGCTACAACCATCTTGAAGTCGGCTTCAACAGTCGACTGGACGCGCTGCAGGCTGCCGTTCTGCGAGTGAAGCTGCGTCACCTGGAAGGCTGGTCAGAAGGTCGCCGACAAAACGCGAAGCGTTACGGAGAAATGATCCGCAGTCTAAACCTTCTCAGCAGTGTGGAACCGCCAGTGACAGCCGCTGACCGCCGTCACGTTTATAATCAGTACACGCTGCGAATCCGCGGTGGTGTGCGTGATGAAGTGATGCAGCACATGCGAGCGGAAGGTGTGGGT
>CAYZYB010000753.1:0-3399 GCA_964481505.1 uncultured Planctomycetaceae bacterium
CAATTCCACCTGTGTATCGGTTTTGGCTTTCGCCATAGAAATCCGCTGACCAAAACGGTTGTAGTGATGCAGCCGACTGGAGATTACGTTCTGAATTTTTTGAGTCGTCTTGGTGCCGCGAAACTCATTACGCACGATGATAGTCAAATCGCGGTCGGTGCGAGAAACTGCTCCACCTGGAATCGAACCTCGTCGCAGCATTGCCGGACTGATCTTTGCAGAATTCGATCCACCAAATCCGGTCAGGATGGCTCCATGAGCCACTGCAAACTGATGCCCCTTCTTGACCCCCTGGCCCGCAATGGCCTGTTCTTCTGCAAGTCGAGTTTCCAGCAGCCATCCGCCTTTCAAGCTCGTCGCCTCACTATTGGGAGGCAATGTGACCCGGACATCAAACTTCTGATCTTTTGACACCATCGACGGCAGATAAGCAGTCACAATCACCATCGCGGTATTCGGGTCGGCAAGAATCTTTGACGGATTCGCAATCTTGCGACGTGCCATTTCTCGCAGCAGTTCGGTCCGCAAATGCGAAGGCGGCGGGTCTCCGCCGGTACCGTCCAATCCATTGACAAGGCCAACTCCACGCAGAGCGACCACGTTGTTTCCAGTGACGCTGATGTAGTCACCAAGCAATGGTGTTTCGACACGTGTTTCGAAGTCTTTGTTGTCGGCTTCCTCCTCTTCCTTCAGTCGCGCTGCCATCTCCTTCTTTTCTTTGTCCGTTAGGTCGGACAATTTCGAAACAAGGACATCAGCGCCGGTCAATCCCATCAGACCGCCCGCGCAACCAGATGCGCACAGAAGCATCAGCGAAAGACTGCCAACTCGCAGCGAAAACGGCAGCGAAAAATTGCGGTGGAGAAAGCGGGGAAAAACTGTTTGCATGGCATTCGCCAACAGACGCATCGCGCATGCACCGCCGCGTTACGTGCCCGGAACTCGGATATGCGAGCGCGAGAACGTTCCGACAACAATCCGCACGTTGTGTCGAGAGGAACAGAGAGGATGAAAAGTTAGACAGGGCCCGCCACAAGCCTGGATAGGACAGCAGCAGATATTTGAGAAGGAAGGAGTTGTGAAGTTCGCGTTGATCGTTGCCACCGCGGAGTGAGAAACCGCAGACTCGATTGGTAACCAATAAACGCAAACGTTTCACGAAGTGGTGAGAACTCGATTGGAGTGGTGAGTTCATCCGGAAAATACGCCGTTGTCGAATGTGACGCAATACGTCGGCACCCGTCTTTGGCCTGTTTCGACAAGTGGTCGATTGACAGGCAGCGCGGATCGGCAGAACGTGCGTTGGGGGCGTTTCGATCGGACAGGATCGTCATGAGAAGCAGAGCTGGGGAATCGGCAGATTCTGCCGACCAAAGTTATTCACTGGACTGTTTCAGGTAGTAAACTACGCGAGCATCTCGGCTCATATCCGCAAAAACGCCTGCCTCACGCACAAGCTGGCCTTTTTGATTTGATTGAGGCGACAGACCGGACGCCGTGTCATTCATCGAATAACATTGTCCTTCGTGCAAAACCGTCACCCCACTCAGCCACACCGGTGGCTCGCTGAAAGACCGTCGTTGTTCGTCAAGACGCCGCAAATTTGCCGGCTGTGACGCATTAAGAGTCATCAACCAAGCGCGTTCTTTGTTGTTCCCTGCCACCAAACACAACTTCGTGTTCTGCGGCGACCACTTGAGCTGACCGGAAAACGGTGCTGGTGGGAATTCCACATCCGTTGTCACCACATCAAAGTCGTCCTCCGCCACATCGTACAAAACCACGCTTAGCTTTCCGGCGATTGGCCGAAGCCAGGCAATCTGCCGACCGTCAGCCGACCAGCTTGCTGCCGATCCCTGAGCGTCAAGGATTTTCTGATCTCTCCCATCGGCACGCATGATCCAGACACCAGCTTCAGATTCGATACGAGAAAACACGAGGCGTTTGCCCTGCGGTGACCATGACGGCATCCTTCCGCATCCGAGATCCCGAACATTTTCCCCTGCGGCATCGCATGTCCAAATACGAATCCGCTGGTTCCGGACATTGCCGACCGGCCGACCGGAGTACGCGAACGTCCGGCCGTCGGAAGACACCGCCAATTCGTGAACAGCGGCAGCATTCACAATGGGAAACAACCTCTGCGATTCTTCGGACTCAAGATCCAATGACCATACCCATGTGTGCTGGTTCGCCATCGCAGAAAACTCGTCGGCACTGGCAACAGTCGTCTGATTCCACACGAAAAGAATAAGACAGCTGATCACCGCCTGGCGAAACTCGGCGGGTAGTCGTTGCATCATCGCTTCTCCGGTCGGCTGAGGTAGACCAGGCGTTTCCCATCAGGCATCCATGACACGCCACTGTTGCGACGACCTTCCCACTGTCCAGGGACATACTCAAGTTGCGTGGGATCTTCTCTGTTAAGTCGGTGCAGTCGTTCTGCGCCATACTTTCGCAACTTGGGCGCGATCAAAACGGTCGGCCGCTGTGGATGCGGGACAAGATCAACGTTGAAGTAGTCAGCGGTGTTCAGCAGTTCAGAGTTCTTTCCACTGCCATCAACGCTTTGCAGCGACATCGCGAATCGGCCACCGTGCATTTTCCCCATCGCTTCTACGAGTACGCCTTTTCCGTTTGGTAGCCAGGAAAAATTCCAGGACGATCGCTCACGCGTTGCCCATCGGCCCCTGCCATACCGCGACACTTCATCTTCTGCAAGATCATGGACGACGAAGTCCGTCGACGCGTTGCCCGACCTGACGCAGGCGATTCGCAAACCGTCAGGCGACCAGCGTCCTCCCCATCCGTTTTCATCAAGAAGTTCAAATCCGCCACCGTCAACGCGAATCGTCCAGACACCTCGGTCAGGCGAGTAGCGACTACAGACCAGTCGTCGCCCTCTCGGTGACCACGACGGCATCGTCCCAGGCCCGAGTTCTCTGAGACCTGTGCCGTCCATACCACAAACATAGAGATGCGAATCCGACGTCACGACTTCACCCGGAAAGGTCGCGGCAAACGCCAGACTCTCGCCAGCCGGAGACACCACTGGAAAGCTCACGTTCTGAAAATCGGGCAGGGTGAACAGAACTTCCGACTGATTAGTATCGGTATTCAAAACGCAAATCCAAATTTGATCAGCAGCAGGCTCACCCGACTCGACTCTCAGAATCCGCGCCTTTAGCGCGGCAACCGATGTCGCCTTCGGCGCCAACGACTCCGTTACTGTTGGCAACAGCAGCTTGTTGCGATAGCGTCCTTCGAATGCTGTAGTCAAGGCAGCCCCCAGCATTGCTCGCGCCTCTGCCACCAAACCGCGCCCGTAAAGTTCGCGAGCCACCAAACGCCGGATACGACTTTGCTGTCCCGAACCAGGAGGCTTGCGCTGGTCCGCGT
>CAYZYB010000754.1:0-3384 GCA_964481505.1 uncultured Planctomycetaceae bacterium
TCGCAATGTTGACGATGCGTCCTGCGATTTCGTAGTCTTCGAAACCGTCGGGGATAATGTTGACCCGCATGTCATGCTCAACACTGTAGATCAGCGACTCGTCAATTGGGACGCTTACTTTGATCCGCTTTTGATCCGGGATCTCAAAGACTTTCTGCTGGCGGCGAACGCGGGAGCCTTCTTCGATACTGGTGATTCCACGACTTTTCAGGTACCAGGAATTACCGTGCATCACCTGACCATCACATGGTGCTCGCATCGTGCAGGCTTCGATGCTGTCAACCGCACGCTTATGGTATCGCCCATAGACCCTCATCGTTCGTTCATAACTCAGAGTTGTAAGTCGGGCTTTCGTTTCGGCGAGACTGTTTTTGATCTTCGTGCGAGCGACGTTTCTCAACGCATTGTTGAGCGTGAATTCAAGTTTCAGATCGTTCCGAGGGCTGGTGAAATCCACCAGGAGCTTCAAGCGGTCTTCCAATTGGTCGTGCTTTTGTTGAAGCTCCAGGAAATTTAGAGAGTCGCGGGACATTTCCTGACCGTTGATCAGCCCCATGGCCCACAGCTTTTCCTTTTGCTGCACTCTGTCCGCTGCAGAGTTAGTCTGGTCGGACAGGATTCCGAGATTGCGCTCCATTTCATCCAACTGCTGTGGAAGCGTGCCGTCTCTGAACTCGCTGAGTTGCTGATCAGCTGTTTCAAACTTGTACTCGGCGGCCGAGAGCAACCTGTCGCTCTGCGACGCCAGCATCTTTTCGTCGTGCAGTGCGTTATCCAGGCGGCCGCGATATTTGATTAGGAGTACTTCACGCGTGCGAGCGTATTCTTCGATATCGGCGGAGTCCAATACACAGACAACATCTCCCTCCTGAACCCAGGTTCCTTCCGGGACGATGCTCAGAATGTTTGTTGACCAGTGACACTCCGAATGAACCGGAGTCGACTTGTACGGCTCTAGAACCCCGTGGCGTTCAATCTCCCATCGAAAAGTGGACGGCTGTACATCGATCAGTCCAACATCAACGGTTGCCGCATCACGTTCGACGGCTCCGGTGAGTGTCAGCAGCACCGGGCATGCAACGACCGAAGCAAGCAGCACAAATCTGCGACGCGCAGCAGCGACGGATCTCTTTGCGCTATGTTTTCCCAGAATGGTGGTGGAGCGATCTGACATTTTGAAGCTTTTGATGGCCGAGGGAGGGAGGGGTGGCCGTGGTGGGATAGCGGAGGTAGGAGAGTGCGAAGACTCTGTTGGAGTGTACGCTGTTTATCGGGCAGATTCCACTCTTGCTGTTGTGAAATACAGACTGCCGAAGGTAACAGTTCCAAAAGCGCCGTTTGAACCTGTTCTGGTCGTTGAGCCGTCGTTCGGGCAGATCCTCAAATATGGAAAGTGGCACACAGAATACTTGCTGAGGGCAGGATTGGAGCCCATTTGAGCCGTAAAACCGTCAATCTCTGTACGCTTTGTCCCATGCTGGGAGGCCTGTTTCTCGAACATGCCAAGCGATCCCGCGTGCGACTCGGAATCAATGGGATGTAGTCGCAGAATACTGCGAAGTTGGAGAGAGTGGCTGGCGTTGGAGCGAGCCACAAGTGAAACCTCGGGATTTCCTTCGCAAGCTCAGCCCAACCTCGGCCACCCATTTCAAATGCAACAGTTTGCTACCACACCGGAATCGATGCCTCAGGTGTGGCTGAGCTTGCATTGATTGGCTGCGGCGTTAGGATTCCGCCCATCAGACGTAAAGCGGGTTGAATGTGCGCGCAGACACAGGGCGGCTTTTATACTCTTAGATTCGTTTGATTTCCTGCATGCAGTCATTGGCGTGGATTCTTTGATTCACACCGACCCGAACCTTCAGGGAGTCTCAGGAGCGACGCTCTTTGGAGACTCGGGTTGGGGGAAAGCCTCCCAAACGGGCAGCATTGCAGGCGAGTTCCTGTCTTAAGGGCGTCCAGAATCTGGAAACCCTTTGTCTCCTCGGTTTTTCTGTGTCGGAGTTTCTAAGTATGTCAGTTAAGGTTGGTATTAACGGATTTGGTCGTATTGGTCGAATCACTTTCCGAGCGCTCGCGACTCGTCCGGACGAATTTGAAGTCGTGGCGATCAACGACCTCGGTGATCCTCAGGACCTGGCGATGCTGCTTAAGTACGACAGCGTCCACGGTCGTTTTAACGGAACCGTCGAGACCGATGGCAGCAATCTGATCGTCAACGGCAAGACTATCAAAGTCTGTGCGGAACGTGATCCTGGCGATCTGCCATGGGGCGATCTGGGTGTGGATGTTGCTTTGGAATCGACTGGATTCTTCACAGGGCGAGCGACCGACAGCAAGCCTGGTTTCGATTCTCACCTCAAAGCAGGTGCAAAGAAGGTCGTCATTTCTGCTCCAGCGAAAGAGCCGGATCTAACTGTTGTTCTGGGCGTTAACGACAACCAGCTGACGGCAGATCACCACTGTATTTCTAATGCCAGCTGCACTACAAACTGCCTGGCCCCAATGGTCAAGGTGCTGAACGATAAGTTCGGTCTTGAGCACGGACTGATGACCACAGTTCACGCTTACACCAACGACCAGAAAGTTGCTGACCAGCTGCACAGCGATCCTCGCCGTGCTCGAGCTGCCGCTATCAACATCATTCCAACATCAACCGGTGCTGCAAAGGCAGTCGGCCTGGTGCTTCCGGAAGTTGCTGGAAAGCTGACAGGCTATGCCCTGCGAGTTCCAGTGCCAACGGGCAGTGCAACAGACCTCACAGCCGTGCTTTCAAAAGATGTCACGGCAGAAGAAGTCAATGCTGCTATCAAAGCGGCTGCAGAAGGCGACTTCAAAGGGGTGATGGAATACACCGAAGAGCCAATCGTCAGCAGCGACATCGTTGGCAACGTTCACAGTAATATCTTTGACGGCTCATTCACCAGTGTTGTCGGCGGTAACATGGTCAAGGTTCTTGGCTGGTACGACAACGAATTCGGTTACTCAAGCCGCACCGTTGACCTGATCAAGAAGATTGCAAGCCTGTAAGGCTGGTCGATCAACAACAGCTTAGAGCTCGCCAGCCGGTAACGGCTGGCGAGCTTTTTTTGTGTGCACCCGCCACAGTTTGAGTCTTCACAGATGTTGCTGCTACCAACGATTTCACAAAGGGCATCTGCCGGATCCCCTCAAACCCAAAATAAGATCTGTCTAACCAACACTGCCGTCGAGTCACTGACTACGGCGCGCTCAGGTGTCCTGTTGTTAAGTTGCCCCTCTTGCCTCCAGGGCCACATCTATCTGGCAACCTTCATGCGGACAACGCAGCTAAACAAACAGTGCGTTTCTGACCACATTGCTGCGGAGCCAACCTGTGAATATCGTCGACTAAGACTGGGAAGC
>CAYZYB010000755.1:0-3378 GCA_964481505.1 uncultured Planctomycetaceae bacterium
CTACGAATCCTGAAGGTGCTTATTCGCAGAAACTCGTGTGATTCGTGGCCAGTTTTTCTCACCTATTTCTTTGTCACGTACGCATAGTAAGCGCCATGTTCTTCGCCCTTTTCTCCGATGAACAAAGCTGTCATGCGAGTTTTGCCCTTCTTGAGTTTCAGGTTGAAGACAACTTCTTTGTCGCCGGGTTGCACGTTGCTTTCGGCGCTGACTTCGCCAACGGCGATGGTTGCTCTGACAGGATTGATCGCTTTTCCGGGAGTGGCACGAAACGATTTTTGCCCTGGAACAGGCGCCCCAGGTTGAAGAGCCGCATTGATTGGCAGGTCGGCAGTTTTCGGCCAGCGACGCAGACGCACTTCGTACTCACCGTCTTCATGCACGAAGACATTCCAAAACCCGGTGTTCGGGTCTCCGTTCATGGCGCTACGAACCTGGCTCTGGTTCCACGGCGTCATTCTTGTGGTAATCCAGTCGTGTGAAGTCAGCCGCGCCGGATTGTCCTGTGGGTGTCCAAGGTAAATGGCAGTGTCGTTCTGGAATGTAGGCAGCAGTTCCGTCCACCAGTCTTCGTAGAACGCTGTGAGTCTTGTGACGACAGCAGGATGGCCCGATGCCACGTTGTTTTTCTGGCCAGGATCTGCCTTGATGTCGTACAACTCTTTGCCGTTGATCAGACGCCAGTCGGACGTCATCACAGAACTCTTTCGCCACTTGATGGGATCCTTAACGCGCTGCGAATCGGTGATCAGAATGCGGTCCATCCACTTCACGTCTGCGTCGGCGGCCATTAATGGTGCAATACTGACGCCATCGAATTTCACACCCGCCGGTGGAGCGACGTCACACAGGTCGATCAGTGTTGGCAACACATCCACGTGCGCCGTAATTGGTTCGACGTCGCGTCCGCCGGTCAGCTTGCCGTTTGGCCAGTGAACAAAGAACGGAACTCGGTGACCGCCGTCGAATTCACTGCCCTTGCCTGCTCGCATTCCCGCGTTGAATGTTTTCCAGCCGCTGGAAGAACCATTGTCGGTGGTAAAGATGAAGATGGTGTTGTCTGTCAGACCTTCGGCGTCCAGAAATGATCGCATTTGTCCGACGTTGTCGTCGATGTTGGCGATCATGCCGTAGAAGTTCTGCAGGCCGACGTTGTTAAGGCTGGCGTACGGTGCCGCCGAATCTTCCGGCGCGTGCATTGGGCCGTGAGGAGCGTTCGTCGCAATGTAGGCGAGGAAAGGTTTGCCATCTTCTTTGGAAGACTTGATGAACTTCTTCGCGTAATCGAAGAAGACGTCGGTACAAAAACCTTTGACAGCTTCGGGTGTTCCATTGTGCCAGTAACTGCCATCGAAGTAAGCGTTGTCCCAGTAGTCGGGAGTCTGACCGACACCGCCGCCGCCGTGTCGCATGACTTCTGTGTAGCCGCGGTCTTCCGGTCGGTAAGGATAGTTATCGCCGAGATGCCACTTACCGAACATGCCTGTCGCATAGCCCGCATCTTTGAAGACCTGGCCCATGGTGACTTCGTTTTCCCGCAGCATCGATCGTCCCATGATCGTATGCCAGACGCCTGTGCGGTTGGTCCAGTGTCCGGTAAGAAACGCGCAACGCGTTGGCGAACATGTCGGCGCGACGTGGTAGTCTTTAAGCCGTACCGATTCGCCGTACAGCTGGTCGATTTGCGGCGTCTTCAAAATCGGATTGCCATGACACGACAGGTCGCCGTATCCCTGGTCGTCAGTGATGACGATGACAACATTCGGTTTGTCGGCAGAATGCGCGATTGGCAGAATGGCGACGATCGCCAGATGAAAACAGAGGAGGCGTGCTAACAGGTTCATGTGAAGACTTTTCAGGGATCGGAAAACGGAAGACCCGTATCGCAACATACATCGCACCGATTTTCAACCGGCGACAAAACGCCTACCTATGGAGTGAGGCCGCAGGATCAGTGTTTTGCAGTACAGCCTTATTCACTCCGGCAAGCCCGGATTCTGTGAAAAACGGAACTTCTCCCGCTTACTTTCGACCACTTTTTCGTATCATTATGAGACTCTAACAGCCCGTCTTTTCATCAGAGATCATTCATGACTTCAAGACCTTCACGCCGCTCATTTTTGCAGACGGCAGCTGCTACCAGTGCTGCTGCATACTTCGCTGGTTCCCCCACAACATCCAACAGCGCTTATGCCGCTGGGTTTCAGTCGGTCAACGAGCAACCTGGAATCGCATTCATCGGAACAGGAATTCGGTTTCATACGTACCATGGCCAACAGGCGATGAAGCATGGTCCGTGCATTGCTGTTTGTGACGTCGATTCCATTCAGGCTGGTCGCGCATTACAGGTTGCTGTAGACAACCACCGGGAAAAAAATCGAGCGCTGACGATCAAAGCGCACGAAGATTATCGACGTGTGCTGGACAATAAGGATGTTGATGTCGTAGTGATCGGAACGGTTGATCACTGGCATTCGAAAATTGCCATTGATGCTATGCGAGCAGGCAAGGATGTTTACTGCGAAAAGCCTGTCACACTGACGATTCGCGAAGGCCAGCAGATTCTGAAAGTTCAGAAGGAAACAGGCCGTGTGGTTCAGGTTGGTACGCAGCAGCGGACCGAATTTGAAAAACGATTCGCAACGGCCGCTGCGATGATGCGTGAAAACCGAATTGGCGATGTCAAAGAAGTGAACATCTGCTTTGGCGGATCTCGCATCTCTGAAGTTCTCCCGAAAACCAATCCTCCAAAGAGTCTCAATTGGGACTTGTGGCAGGGACAGTGTCAGCCGGTTGATTACCGCGCCGAAAACACCATCCGCGACACCACAGGCTGGGGAGCCGGCTTCCCGTTCGGTCGTGCTCACCGCTATTATCGTTGGTTCTACGAATATTCCGGTGGCAAGCTTACGGACTGGGGCGCTCATCACGTTGATATCGCCATGTGGGCTTTGGACCGACTTGGCGACGACGTCGGCAAGATCGAAATCGATCCATTGGAAGTTACGCACCCCGTCGAATTCGACGACAAGGGGATGCCGAAAGCCGATGATCGCTTTAACTGTGCGACCGAATTCAAAGTCAAATGTACGTTTGCTGATGGGGTCGAAATGTACGTTCGCGACCGAGCGGACGAACTGGGTTTCGACAACGGCATCATGTTTACCGGAAAAAACGCCAGTCGTTTTCTTGTGAACCGCGGCAAAATTGTCGGCAAGCCGGTCGAGCAGCTTGAGGAAAAACCGCTGGCGGAAGATTCTATCGCGAAGCTGTACGTCGACGATCCTTCTGCCGCCGAAGGGTTCGGCAAAGACGGCTATCACATGACGAACTTCATGGAATGCATCAAGACACGCAAGTCGCCGGCGTCTGACATGC
>CAYZYB010000756.1:0-3375 GCA_964481505.1 uncultured Planctomycetaceae bacterium
CTTCTGAACAGTCCATGGGATCTGTGTCACATTGACGGGACTCTGTATATCGCGATGGCAGGGCCGCATCAAATCTGGTCGCATAAACTTGGCACTCAGAAGATCGGCGTCCATGCCGGCAACGCACGAGAAGACATTATCAACGGCAGTCTCGCGGATTCCTCGTTTGCGCAGCCTTCTGGACTGAGTCGCAATGCGGACGGAACGTTTTTCTTTGTTGCCGACAGCGAAGGGTCTTCGATTCGACAGGTACCAACTGCATTAAAAGGAAAAGTCACGACCATCGCGGGCACCTATGAGCTCGATCGCGGTCAGTCGCTGTTTGCGTTTGGTGACGTCGATGGAATCGGCGCCAACGCTCGAATGCAGCATCCGCTGGGAGTCGCGTGGCATGATGGAAGTGTGTACGTTGCAGACGCTTACAATCACAAGATTCGGAAAATCAACGTCGCGACGCAGGAAGTGACCACCTGGCTTGGCAACGGAAAGGCCGGCAGTTCACTTTCGCCCGTTCAGCTCAGCGAACCTGCAGGGCTTAGTATTTGCGCTGGGAAACTCTACATCGCGGACACAAACAATCACCGTATTCTTGTCGCGGATCTCGCCACAAAAGCCGTGACCGCGCTGGCGTTCAGCGGAGTGGAAATTCCAGGAGCAACGGTTAACGAAGAACCAGAAACTTCAGTGGACGACTCTAAGGCGGCTTCTGATGAGTGATGGTACGGTCGAGCTGAAGAATGCAGACAGTGAGTTCCCGCGACGTGGCCGTCTGTTGGGAATCGACTACGGTACAAAACGTGTCGGTGTGGCTGTCAGTGATCACTACCAAAAGATCGCCAGCCCCCTACACAATTACCAGCGACAAACTCGCCGCGCGGACGAGCATTTTTATCGCAGCGCCGTGGCCGAATACGAAATCAGTGGGCTGGTGGTCGGACTGCCTATCCACATCAGCGGCGACGAAAGTGAAAAGTCGGCTGAAGCTCGCAAGTACGCAGCGTGGCTTGGAAAAATCACGAAACTGCCCATCGCATTTCAAGACGAACGTTACAGTAGCGCGCAGGCAGATGCCGCCATGATGCAGGCCAACCTCAACAGCGAACAGCGTCACGCCAGGATCGACATGGTGGCTGCCCAAATTCTGCTGCAGGAATACATGGACCGCCGCCGGGAAGTAACATAGGCATCATCGCTCCACCGGCTGAGCCTCATCGCTGCCAGCAACAAACAATGGCCGGGCGATGGACCATTCAAATGCCACGGAAGTCGAGGTGCACGCGAGGCTGCTCTCCCATTCGCATCTTCACGTTGCCATCCTGGCCATTCGTAACGTACCCGTCGCAATGACGACTACTTTCCGCCATTCGGTCGTTGCCAGGGAACCTGTCCACCGCGTTGTAATTGAAGACGCATTGCCGCATTCAATCGATTCAATACCTGTTTGTTTTTTGTGGCAAGATTATTGCCTTCGCGTGGGTCATCCGTGAGGTTGTAAAGTTCCATTGGTTCCCATGGAGAATTGTGAAGCAGTTTCCACGGGCCTTCAATGACGGCTTCGATCGTCTTACCACCGTAACGCAATCCGCCTTCCCGACGACAGAAGAACAGTTGCTTCCGCAGTTCGGGCTGTGACTTTCCTTCCAGCGTTGGCAGAAAACTACGACCTTCGATGGCGTGTTTAATCGGAACGCCTGCGGCTGCAAACACGGTCGGCAGAATGTCCATCGACATCGCTCGCAAATCACTGACAGTGCCCGGTTTGATTTTCCCTGGCCACACGACGGCGCTCGGAACTTTCAATCCACCTTCGTAAACGCTTTGTTTGCCATCACGCAAGGCTCCATTGTTCGCTCCAACATTTAACTGTCCTCCGTTGTCAGACGTGAAGACGACGATCGTATTTTCTTCCTGCCCGTTGGCTTTCAACGCAGCCAGCACTTTGCCGATGCCATCGTCCATATGTTCAATCAGCGCAACGAGTTTCGCTCGCTTGCCGTCGATACCAGTCTCTCGCGCCAGTACCTTTTCTTCCCACGCTTTTGGGGGTTGAATCGGCGTGTGTGGAGCGTTGTAGGCAAGGTACAACAGGAATGGCTCGTCTTGTGCCTTGCGGCTGTTTAGATAATCGATCGACCATTGCGTAAACAAATCCGTTGCGTGGCCTTCGGGATCGATTTCCCTTTTGTCAAGAAACATGTGGTTGTTGCCATGACGACGATGGTTGTAGTAGTCGTCCATCATGTCGGCAAGGAATCCATGCAGATGATCAAATCCACGTTCCGTGGGCGTGTTCGGCGACTCCAGTCCCAAATGCCATTTGCCAACGATCGCGGTGTGGTACCCGTTTTCCTGAGCAACCTTCGGCAGCAGTTTTGCTTTAGGATCCAGATAGCCCCAGTTGTTTTCCGCGTGAGTGCGAATCACTCCAGGAACACCAACAAGTTCCTGATACCGGCCGCTCAACAAAGCCGCTCGCGTGGGCGAACAAACGGGGCAATTCGCGTAGAAGTTCGTGAACTTCATGCCCTGCGAAAAGAACTCGTCCAGATGCGGCGTCCGCATGTCTTTCGCGCCACAGCAGGCGAGATCACCGTAGCCGAGATCATCGGCCAGAATGACAAGAATGTTGGGAGACGCCGCAGCCTGAACAAAGTTGCCGCAACAGAGTATCAATGACGCAACTACAAATGAACGCACAGCCATCCTCCGGAATCTTCGAATCAGCCACTCACCCGAAAAAGGGTGAACACCTGCGAAAAGATAACCAGATTTGCAGCGTGTGGAAATTTAGCAACCGATAGACTCAGACTTCACACGAAAAAAAGTAAGGTCCGGAAACCATATCAGGGAAAATTGGCTTAAGCGGCATCGTCAGGGATCGTGAAGTCAATCGACCGACTCCAGGCCGATCCGTCGAATTCCCTAATCCAAATTCGATATCGCCCAACGGCGAGCGGCGCTGGGAAAGTGTATGAAACACCAGTTGCACGAATGTCGGGAGTGTGAGTTCCATCGTCGAGATTCTGAATCCAGATTTCAGTGTCTTGCTCAGGAGCCGACGTTAGCCATTGAATCGTCGGCGTTCGCGAATCGATTGTCACCGGTAATATACTTCGAAAGCTACCAGCATCGAAATTGATGGGATTGCTCCACGCATTGCTGCCATCTGCAAAAATCGTATTCACCCAGAGTTTGTATCGACCGGCTTGATTCGAATGAAAACGCAGAACAGCAGTAGTTGAAGTCTGACTTGATGTGCTTGTGCGACCGAAGCTATTGCGGTGAAAGACTTCATACCGCTCTGCCCCAACGACGGGATCCCAGGAGAAATCGTAGATTTCGTCAATCTCCAACCTGTCTGGCAAGCCGCCAATT